>DASSLE010000453.1:0-23251 GCA_035689725.1 Pseudolabrys sp. | reverse complement strand
CGCCCCAATGCCGCTTGTAAGCGCCGGTGTCGGCGTCGAACACGATGACACGGTGATTGCCGTAACCATCGGCGATGAATACTTCGTTGGTCGCGGGATCGACTTCGGTGTCCGCGGGCCGGCCGAGCCGCGTGGTATCGGCACTGCCTGTCTGTGGACCGGGCTTGCCGATTTGCAGCACAAACTTTCCGTCCTGAGTGAATTTCAGCACGTGACCGTCGTTGTTGCCGTTGCCGCCAACCCAGACGAAACCTTTGTGGTCGATGTTGATGCCATGCTCGTTCTCGAACCAATCATAACCTTGTCCGGGCCCGCCCCAGGACCTCAGAAGATTGCCATCGGAATCAAATTCCAGCACCGGTGGTGCCGGCACGCAGCATTTGGTGCGCGGCGGATTGAAGGTCGCGGCTTTTTCATCGTCGGTGAGGGTGCGGGGTCGCTGGATTACCCAGATATGATCTTGGGCATCGACGGCAACACCGGCGGCCTGACCCATGATCCAATTGTTCGGCAGTGTCTTTGGCCAGGACGCGTCGACCTGGAATTTCGGTAAGTCGTCGGCGAGGGCTGGCGCAATCGACAGCGCGCACACGAAAAGCGAGGGTACAAATTTCATGGGTCTCTCCCCGGCGCCGGCAACAGGAAGCACCGGCATTGCGCCAATGCTCTGCTTTCAGCCGGTCGCGATCAAGGGGTGAGCCGTGCGGTGCGGGAGAGTCAGCCTTCGCCGATCTCGCGCAAGATTTCGGCCGTATGCTGCCCCAGGCGCGGCGATGGCTGCTCAGAGGCTGCCTTCCAGCCATCAATAACGATTGGCGTACGCACGCCGGGAATCGTGCCGCCCTTGGCAGCACTACTGGGCAGTTCCAATTTCATCCCACGGTGAACCACCTGCGGGTCGTTGAACACCTGCTCGAGACTGTTGATCGGGCCTGCCGGTACCTGCTGGGCTTCGAGCTTTTTCAGCAGCTCGTCGCGTTTCATTCGCGCGGTAAGTGCAGACAATTTTCCAATCAAGTCTTCGCGGTGCTTTAGTCGTCCAACATTGTCCTTGTACGCGGGATTTTGCGCGAGTTCGGACGCGCCCAATGCATTGCAAAATTTGACATATTGATTGTCGTTGCCAGTGGCGACAATCACATGGCCGTCGGCGACTGGAAAAACCTGGTACGGCACGATGTTGGCATGCGCATTGCCGATGCGTTTTGGCACATTGCCCGACACGAGATAGTTCATCGCCTGGTTTGACAGCACGCCGACGGTAGAATCGACCAGCGCGGTGTCGACATAGCAACCCTTGCCCGTTTTTTCGCGCTGCGCCAGTGCAGCGAGAATGCCAATGACTGAATATACGCCGGTGAAGATATCGGACACCGGAATGCCGATACGGGTCGGCTCGCCGTCCGCCATGCCGGTTAAATCCATGATTCCGCCCATGCCCTGCGCCATCAGATCGTAGCCGGCGCGCTTGGCATAAGGACCGTCTTGCCCGAAGCCGGTCACCGAGCAGTAGATCAAACGGGGGCACTCGGGCGCGAGACTCTTGTAGTCCAGTCCGAACTTGGCGAGCCCGCCGACTTTGAAGTTCTCGATCAGCACGTCCGAGCGTGCCGCCAGTTTGCGTACGATGCGCCGGCCCTCATCGCTCTCGAAGTCCATCTCGATCGAACGCTTGCCGCGGTTTGCGGAGTGGAAATAGGCGGAGCCGATATGATTGCCGTCGGCGCCTTCCACGAAGGGCGGGCCCCAGCCGCGGGTATCGTCGCCGGTGCCCTTGCGCTCGACCTTGATGACGTCGGCGCCGAGATCGGCGAGCACCTGTCCAGCCCAGGGACCGGCGAGGATGCGGGCAAGTTCAAGGACGCGGAGGCCCGCTAGCGGCTTCGGCATGTATAGAAACTCCCCGGAAGAACGCGGAATGGATAGCGATGGCGGGGTTATAAGGTGATCGGTGCATGCTGGCCATAGCGCGAATTATCTACCAGTCGCATGCGGTTACGGCCAAATTTAATGCTGAACCTATGGCGCTCAAACGCACCGGCAGCTAATCTGAAATCGGGCGCGACGAGGGGATTTTGGTTATTGTTCAACACCAAGGCAGCGGTATTTCCGCTGCTAAAAAAGACCCCATGGAGGAACACACGATGAGGAAAATCTCGACACTTTTCGCCACTGTCGCCGCAGCGATCGTGCTGTCGGCTTCGGCGCAGGCGCAGGTCACGATGAAAGCCTCGCACCAGTTTCCTGGTGGCAAGGGCGACGTGCGCGACGACATGGTGCAAATGATCGCCACGGAAGCCAAGGCTGCCAATGTCGGCCTCGAAATTCAGGTTTATCCCGGCGCGTCATTGTTCAAGCCGAACGACCAGTGGAACGCCTTGGTCAACGGCCAGCTCGACATCACGCTGTTCCCGCTCGACTACGCCAGCGGCAAGGTGCCGGTCTTCAGCGCGACGCTGATGCCCGGCCTGATCCGCAGCCAGGAGCGCGCCAAACGCATCAATAATTCGCAATTCATGAAGGACATCCGCGCCGAGATCGAGAAGCGCGGCGTGATCGTGCTGTCCGACGCCTGGTTTGCCGGCGGCATTGCAGGCAACAAAGGCTGCCTCGTGCATCCGAACGACCTGAAGGGCCTGAAATTCCGCGCTGCGGGCCCAACCTTCGCCTCGATGTGGGAAGCTGCTGGCGCCAGCATCGTCAGCCCGCCGTCGAACGAAATCTACAACGCGTTCCAGAGCGGCGTGGTCAACGCCACCGACACCAGCCTCGGCACCTTCCAGTCGATGCGGCTCTACGAGGTGACCGATTGCCTGACCGCACCGGGCGATAATGCGCTGTGGTTCATGTACGAGCCGGTGCTGATGTCGAAGAAGAGCTTCGACAAGCTCAACAAGCAGCAGCAGGACGCCGTGCTCGCCGCCGGAAAGAAGGCCCAGACCTATTATGAAGGCAAGGCCGACGAGGTGAACAAGGCAGCGATCAAGGCCTTCGAGGATCACAAGGTGAAAGTCGTGACGCTGAGCGACGCCGACTACCAGGCTTGGCTCGACGTGGCGAAAAAGAGCTCCTATGCGCAGTTCGCCAAGGACGTGCCGAACGGTCAGAAGCTGATCGACGAGGCGCTCGCTGTTAAATAGCGACGACTGATGACCGGCCGGCGGGGATTACCCGCCGGCTGGCGCCGCTGCAAAGCGCCATCGCATCGCGAACAAGTATTGAAATAGCCGGAACAATCGATCCCCATGGACGCTTACATTCGGGCGGTGAACTTCCTGTCGCGTGTCGCGGGCGTGGCCTCGGCATTGCTCATTGGTGCCGCCGTGCTAGTGATCTGCGACATAGTGGTCGAGCGATATATCCTGAACTTGACGACGATCTGGCAGCTCGACGTGGTGACCTATAGCATCGTCGCCGCAACCTTCGTCGGCAGCGCCTATGTGCTGATGACGAGAGGCCACGTGAATGTGGAAATTCTTCCGCTCTATATCCCTCCGCGCGCCCGCTACTGGCTCGCGCTGTTCACGATGCTGTTGGCGCTGGCCTTTTGCGTGGTGCTGTGGGTTCTCTGCACGAAATTCTGGTACGAAGCTTGGTCGGAAGGCTGGCGCTCGAACACGGTATGGCGCGCCCGTCTGTGGGTTCCCTATCTGTCGATGCCGGTCGGCCTCGGCCTGCTTGTCCTACAATATTTCGCCGAGCTGCTGGCCTTGGTCACTGGCCGTGCATTGCCGTTCGGCTTAAAGCCGAAGGAAGATGTCGAGGAGTTCGGGCGAACTCAGGCCAAGCAAGTGTTGGGGGACGTCTGATGAGCCCGACCACGCAAGGCGTTCTCGTTCTCGCCGCGACTCTGATCATGCTGTTATCGGGAATTCCCGTGGCGTTCGGCCTCGGCGCGATCTCGATCATCTTTCTTCTGCTATTCCACGGCATCGACAGCATGCATGTCGTTGCCGAGACTTTCTTCTCGAGCCTCGACGACTTCACGCTGGTCGCGATCCCGATGTTCGTGATGATGGGCGCGGCGATCGGCTCATCGCCGGCCGGCAAGGATCTCTACGAGGCGCTCGACCGCTGGCTCTACCGCGTGCCCGGCGGGCTGGTGATCTCTAACCTCGGTGCTTGCGCCATCTTTGCTGCGCTCACCGGCTCGTCGCCGGCCTGCTGCGCTGCCATCGGCAAGATGGGCATTCCGGAGATGCGGCGGCGCGGCTATCCGGACGACGTGGCGACCGGCTCGATCTGCGCCGGCGGCACGCTCGGCATCCTGATTCCACCCTCGATCACCTTCATCCTGTACGGCATTGCCACCGAAACTTCGATCGGCCGTCTGTTCCTCGCCGGTGTGATGCCGGGCCTGATGCTGACCGGCCTGTTCATGCTGTGGACCATCTTCATCATCTGGAAGCGTGGCTTCCGCTCCCATGCGATCGATTTTCGTTACTCGTGGAAAGAAAAATTCCAATCGATCCCGAAGATCGCGCCGTTTATCCTCATCATTTTCGGCGTGATGTATTCGCTCTATGGCGGCGTGGCAACGCCGTCGGAGGCGGCCGGCGTCGGCGCCGCGCTTTGCCTCATTCTGGCGATTCTGATCTACCAGCTGTGGAAACCGGAGCAGATCTGGCACATCCTGCGCGACACGATGCGCGAATCGGTGATGATCCTGACCATCATCGCCGCCGCCGTGCTGTTCGGCTACATGCTCACCTCGCTCTATCTGACCCAGATGCTGGCGCAGGCGATCGCTGACGCGCACTTCAATCGCTGGGTCCTGATGGGGATGATCAACCTGTTCCTGCTGGTCTCCGGCTTCTTCATTCCGCCGGCGGCCATCATTTTGATGACCAGTCCGATCCTGCTGCCGATTATCACCGCCGCCGGCTTCGATCCGGTGTGGTTCGGCGTGATTCTGACGATCAATATGGAAATCGGCCTGATCCATCCGCCGGTCGGCCTCAATATCTATATCGTCAATGCCATCGCACCCGATGTCCCGATCACGAAAGTGATGTGGGGGACGATGCCCTACGTCCTATGTATGATGTTGGCGATCGTGATCTTGTGCTTCTTTCCCGATATTGCCACATGGTTGCCGGACTATCTGATGGGGCCGGGCAAGTAACAGGCGACCGCCGGCCTCCTGAGCGGTCGCGGGAGCTGAAATGAACACCTCGTTTTTCGGGGAACTCTTGCAGGCCATATCCGAGCGCGGACGCGCGCTGCTCGACCGTGGCCGCGACCGGCGTGGCGATGCCTCGGCCCGTTCTGAAAACCTGGCCGAACTGTGCGAGGATCTCTTATCCGGCCGCGGCGAGGCCTCCGGCGTCGCGCTGGCGCGCGAGATCCTCGGCCGTTATGCGGAACTTACCATCGGGCCGCGCATCGCCTTTTTCGAAGCGCTGGCGCAACGCTTCGGCGCCGATCCGGACCGCATGCAAAAAACGATCGCCGCCTGGCAGGAAAAGCCGTCCGACGACACCGCAGCGCAAGTCCATGCCGCGTCGGAACCACGCCGGCAGGAATTGTTCCGCCGGCTTAATCTGGCGCCCGGCGGCACGGCGCTGCTCGTGCGCATGCGCGAGCAATTGATGGATGTGCTCGAGCACCGCAACGATCTTGGGCCGGTCGATGACGATTTCGTCCACCTGTTCACGTCATGGTTCAACCGCGGCTTCCTGGTGCTGCGCCACATCGACTGGTCGACACCGGCTATCGTGCTGGAAAAGATCATCCGCTACGAGGCAGTGCACGAGATTCATGACTGGGAAGATCTGCGCCGGCGCATCGACCCGCGCGACCGGCGCTGCTACGCCTTCTTCCATCCGGCACTGGTGGACGAGCCGTTGATTTTCGTCGAGGTGGCTCTCACGCGCGATGTCCCGGCCGCGATCGCGCCGGTTCTCGCCACCGGGCGCGAGGTGGTGGAGACCGAAAACGCCCGCACCGCCGCGTTCTATTCGATCTCCAATTGCCAGCGCGGGCTGACCGGCGTGTCGTTCGGCAACTTCCTGATCAAGCAGGTGGTCGAGGAGATCAGCCGCGAGATGCCGAAGCTGGCAACCTTCGTCACGCTGTCGCCGGTGTCCAATTTCGCGGCCTGGCTCAGCCAAGAACGCGCCGAGCCAAATTCGGCGGCCCTGGCGGAAACCGACAAGACCGTGCTGGCCGCGCTTGATGCGCCGGGCTGGTGGCGTGACGTGGAGACGGTGGAACGTCTGCAAGACCCGCTGATGCGCGCGGCGGCCTGGTATTTCCTGCGCGCGCGCACGCCGCGCGGGCTGCCGGTCGATCCGGTGGCGCGCTTCCATCTCGGCAACGGCGCGCGGCTCGAGCGCATCAATTGGCTCGCCGACACTTCGGAAAAGGCGATAGCGCAGGCGCACGGGCTGATGGTGAACTATCTCTACGAACTCGACGACATCGAGAAGAACCACGAGGCCTATGCCGAAGGCCGCACCGTAGTCGCGTCCCGAACGGTGCGGCGGCTGCTACGCCCGCCGCTCGAACTGGTCCCGATTGCAGGCTAACGCTTACGCCTTCCCGTACACTGGTACGATGGCGCCGCGGGTGACGCGGTTGTCGGGCGAGGCCAGGAAGGCGATGGTCGCCGCCACCTCCTCGACCTTCGGCCAAGCGTCAAAATTCGCCTTCGGCAGGGCTTTGCGGTTGGCGGCCGTGTCCATGATCGAGGGCGCCACCGCATTGACCAGAATGCCGTCCTTGGCAACTTCCTCGGCCAGCGCCACGGTGAGCACGGCGACGCCAGTCTTGGCGATGCTGTAGGCGGTCATGCCGGCGCCGCTGCGCCATTCCAGCGCGGGGCGGGCCGCGACATTGACGATGCGCCCGCCGCCGCCGGCCGCTAGCATGGCGTTGACTGCGGCGCGGCAGCACAGAAAGCAGGAAGTGAGGTTGCTGTCGATCTGCGCCATCAGCGCGTTCTTGTCGGTTTCCGCGACCTTGCCGGCGGCAAAGCCACCGGCGATGTGGATCGAAGCCCATGGCTTGAGGCCCGCATAGACCTTGGCAACTTGCGCTTCGTCGGCGAGATCGGAGACCGCGACCAGCATCACGTTCCCGCTATGGGGAAAGCGCTGGGCTTCGGCGTCATGCACGTAGGGCACGACGCAGGACGCGCCGCCCGCGAGCAAGGCGCCAACCACCGTGCTGCCGAGCGCGCCGGTGCCACCCGTCACCACCACCTGCTTGCCAGAAAAATCCATGGTCATCCTCGCCCGCGTTTCACCCGCGTCGGCAGCACCTGAAATTCGATCCAGTTGGCCACCTCGCTGACACGCAGCTTCTTGTCGAGCACGTTCTTGCTCACGCCGTGGCGCCAAGCGAGCCGCTTGCAGCCGGGGTCGCGGTCAAGCGTATCGAGGTCATGTGCGAAGGTCTTGATATCAGCCGTGTCGGCAAAGAAGCCTTCCTCGATCAGTCGCGTGCCGATGCGCCGCACGATTGCGGCGACCTCGCGCAGGGGATATTCCGGGTGATACTGTACGGCCCAGGCGATCGATCCGTTGGTGCGAATTTCGGCGCTTTGCACGTCCGATACTGCATTGGTGGCAAGGACCGTGGTGCCCGGTGCGAGTGCTTCGACCTCGTCGAGATGTACTGTCGGTGCATTGAATACGTCGAGCTTGCCGGCATACATGGGATGTTTGCGGCCCGCCTCGGTGAGGCGGATGCCGCGGCCGAAGCCAATTTCACGGCCCTTCGGATTCCTGCGAATGCTGCCGCCGGCTGCCGCAGTGATGACCTGCAGGCCCCAGCAGGAGCCGAATATTGGTGTCCCGGTTTTAAGCGCGTCCCGCACTAATTCGACCTGCCGAGTCACCTCCGGGACGGCATTGTAAACATGCAATCCCGAGCCGGTGATGGCGATACCGTCATAGCCTTCGAGTGAGGAGCCTTCCGGCAACAGCGCCGCAGGATCACCGGGATAGCAGATATCCACCACTGCTCCTGGGAGAAGTTCGCGCAACAAGTCTGAATAACCCTTGCTCGCCACTGTGCCGCCGACTGCGACGTGTTCGGCCATGGTCTGGGGGGAATTGCCTTCGATGACGAGCAGGCGGGACGAGGGCATCGGCGGTTCGGGTTCCCTGGCAGGCGTTCGAGGCTCGAAATTCGCGCGTTAATTGGCTCGATATGGTCGCGCCCGGGTTGTTTTGCAATCGTGGTGGATGTTGTGGCCCAAACTCGGGATTAACACGCTCCTGTCCTTGAGTGCGTCGCGCAGGCCGCCCATTCTGCGGGATAAAGCGAATCATTAGGCAATGGCCGACTTCGACCTCGCCATCATCGGTGGCGGTATAAACGGAACGGGACTTGCCCGCGACGCGGCCGGTCGCGGCATAAGCGTGCTGCTCGTTGAGATGAACGATCTCGGCTCGGGCACCTCGTCAGCTTCGAGCAAATTGATTCATGGGGGCCTGCGCTATCTCGAGCACGGCGCCTTTCGTCTGGTCCGTGAGGCGCTGAACGAGCGTGAAGTACTGTTACGGATGGCCCCGCACGTAGTTTGGCCAATGCGGTTCTTGTTGCCGCCGCTGAAAGGATTGCGCTCGCCGCTCATTTTGCGGTTCGGGCTCATTCTTTACGACTTGTTGGGTGCGCGCAGATTGTTGCCGGCCTCCCGCGGCGTCGATCTCACCCATCACGCGGTCGGACAGCCTCTCAAGCGCACTTTCCGCTACGGCATCGAATATTCCGATTGCGCAGTCGATGATTCCCGGCTGGTCGTACTCAATGCACTTGATGCCGCCGAGCACGGCGCTGTCATCCGGACCCGCACCCGCTGTGCGCGGGTGGAGCGGCGAGACGAGTGGGAGCTGGTTCTCAATGCCCGCGGGCGACGCGATGTGAAGACGGCGCGCGTTCTGGTCAATGCTGCCGGCCCCTGGATCGGCGCGGTGGCAGATACTGTGATCCGACAGCCGCTGCCTCGCGCAGTGCGGCTGATCAAAGGCAGCCATATCGTCATTCGTCGGCGCTTTGAGCACGACTACAGCTATTTATTTCAAGCCCCGGACCGACGTGTTGTGTTCGTTTTGCCTTTCGCGCAGGATTTTACCCTGATCGGAACCACTGACGAAGATTTTGTTGGCGATCTTAGTTCAGTCGCGCCCGACTTGGCCGAAATCGCCTATTTGTGCGAAGTGGTAAATCAATATTTCCGTGACAATGTTACACCGGATGAGTTGGTGTGGTCGTTTTCCGGCGTGCGCGCGCTTTATGATGATGGGGCCAACAGGCCGGAGGACGTGACGCGCGACTACGAGCTTGTCCTCGACCAGCGTGAAGGCGAGGCGCCGTTGCTTACAATCTATGGCGGCAAGATCACCACTCACCGCAAACTGGCGGAAGCAGCCATGAAACGGGTTGGTCATTTCTTTGAGGCGCTTCCGCCTTGGACGGCGAGCTCCAGACTTCCCGGCGGTGAGTTTCTTCCCGACGGTTTCGACGCACAGGTTGCCGAGGTGATGGAACGATGGCCGTTTCTGTCGGAACCGCATGCGCGACGGCTGGTGCGGGCTTATGGCCGCCGCGCTGAGCGATTTCTCAAAGACGCGCAAAATATGGACGACTTGGGCCCGCGTTTTGCCGGGGACCTCACTGCCGCGGAGGTGCGCTATCTGATGGAAAACGAATGGGCGCAGACTGCGGAAGACGTGCTCTGGCGGCGCAGCAAGCTTGGCCTGAAGGCAACACCAGAAGACCGTACGGTCCTTGACCATTTCATGGCATCGTTCGGCGGAAAGGCGGCTCCGACCGCGAGCTAACAGTGCCTTAAGATCGACCGATGCCGGCAGCTCTCATTGCAATCGACCAGGGAACGACCTCGACGCGAACAATCGCGTTCGATACGGCTCTCCGACCGCTCGCTACCGCGCAGGAGGAATTGCGACAGATCTATCCGGCCCCGGGCGAAGTCGAGCATGACCCAGAGGAAATATGGACAGCGGTGGTCGCAACAGTGCGGACCGTAATGGCGCGGGCACAGGTCGCGGCAAATGACGTCGCCGGCATCGGTATCACCAACCAACGCGAGACCACGGTGATCTGGGATCGGCGAACCGGCAAGCCGATCCATAACGCAATCGTATGGCAAGATCGGCGCACAGCGGAGTATTGCGAGTCGCTGCGGCGAGCGGGTCACGAGGGCGGAATTGCCAGCAAGACCGGTCTGCTGCTCGATCCGTATTTTTCGGCCAGCAAGATCACCTGGTTACTCGACCACGTGGGAGGAGCTCGCGCGGCAGCCGAAGACGGCAAGCTCGCCTTCGGCACTATCGATAGCTTTCTGCTTTGGCGCCTCACCGGCGGCAAGGTGCATCTGACCGACGCCACCAATGCTGCCCGCACGCTTTTGTTTGACATCGGAAAGGGAAGATGGGACCCCGAGCTTTGCCGCCTTTTCGGCGTGCCGCAGCGTTTGCTTCCCGATGTGCGCGACTGCGCAGGGGTGTTTGGAGAGACTGCCCCCGACTTGTTCGATGGCCCGATCCGAATTCTGGGTATCGCCGGCGATCAGCAGGCAGCCACAGTCGGGCAGGGCTGCTTTACGCCTGGCATGATGAAATCGACCTACGGCACCGGCTGCTTCGCGCTGCTTAACACAGGCGTCGAGCGTATCGCGTCGCGCAACCGTTTGCTCACGACCATTGCCTATCAGCTCGACGGACAGCGCACGTATGCACTGGAAGGCGCAATCTTCATCGCCGGTGCCGCCGTGCAATGGTTGCGTGATGGATTGAAGCTCATCACCAAGGCATCGGATGTAAGTGCGTTGGCGCAGCGCGCCGACCCGTCCGAACAGGTCTATCTGGTGCCGGCTTTCGTTGGCCTGGGTGCGCCTTATTGGGATGCGCAGGCGCGTGGCGCGATCTTCGGCTTGACCCGCAATTGCGGCGCAGCCGAGCTTGCCCGCGCGGCGCTTGAGGCGGTGGCCTACCAGACTCGCGACTTGCTCGAAGCCATGCACGCCGACTGGCCGGCGTCGAAAAGCTCTAAGACGGTGCTGCGTGTCGATGGTGGGATGACTGCCAGCGACTTCACTATGCAGTTTCTTGCCGACATGCTGGCGAGCCCGGTCGATCGCCCCGTGGTGATGGAAACGACCGCATTGGGCGCTGCTTATCTCGCTGGGCGTGCGGCCGGAGTCTGCCCGGACCTTGATGGATTCGCTGGGCAATGGCGGCTCGACCACCGCTTCGAACCACGCATGGATGCAAGTGCGCGAGAGCGCAAATATTCCGGCTGGAAGCAGGCGGTGCAGCGCACGCTGAGGTCGACGTCGGGCTAGCTCCGTGTTGTCTCGTTTGAAAAAATGCCGGGTTGAGCGTGCCGGAGCGGGCGGTTAGCGTGCTCGCCGCAAAATGGGGAATCGATGGCGGTCGGCGGCGAAGCGGCAGAGAGTCGGGCAATGGGCGAAAGGCCGCCACTCGTGCGCTTCGAGGCGGTCAGCAAACGCTTTGGCAGGGTCACTGCGGTTGAGGCGCTTACGCTCGACATAGCGCAAGGCGAATTTTTCGCACTGCTCGGCCCGTCCGGCTGCGGCAAGACCACGCTATTGCGCATGCTCGCCGGTTTCGAGGTGCCAACCGAAGGCCGCATCTTGCTCGATGGCGAAGATATTGTCGCCGTGCAGCCGCACCGGCGTCCGGTAAACATGATGTTCCAAAACTACGCGTTGTTCCCGCATCTTACGGTAGAGGGTAATATTGCCTTCGGTCTGCGGCAGGAGAAGGCAACGCGAGCTGACATCGCCGAGCGCGTTGCCGAGATACTGGCGCTTGTACGCCTGCAAGGCCTTGGTGGGCGGCGGATCGGCCAACTTTCCGGCGGCCAGCGCCAACGGGTGGCTCTGGCACGCTCGCTGGTCAAACGCCCGCGCGTCCTTTTGCTTGATGAGCCGTTAGCTGCGCTCGACAAAAAGCTGCGTGCCGAGACTCAGTTCGAGTTGATGGAATTGCAGCGCAAGCTTGGAACTACGTTCGTGATCGTCACGCACGATCAGGAAGAGGCGATGATCGTCGCAGACCAAATCGCAGTTATGGACCACGGCCGGTTGATGCAAGTGGCGAAGCCGGCGGAAATCTACGAACGTCCCAATTCGTGCTGGGTTGCAGACTTTATCGGCGAGGTGACCTTAGTTGAGGGGCGCATTTCTGCAGATGACGCCATCGACAGTGCGCTCGGCCAATTGCGCGTTGCTGGTGTCGGCACGGCCAAGTCCGGAGATAAGGCCTGGCTGGCGTTGCGACCGGAAAAGATCGATATGAGTAGCGAAAAGCCAGCAGGTGAGCTCAACGCCTTGGCGGGAACCGTATTCGAGATCGGTTATCGCGGCGACATGTCGATCTATAAAGTGCGGCTTGCCGATCGGGCGCTCATGAAGGTTGCCCTCGCCAATGTCAGCGCGCGCGGCAAGGCTTCATTCGGAGCAGGTGATCTTGTCTGGCTATCGTGGCCGCCAGATGCCGGCGTGGTTTTGACCGGATAGCCGATGAGCGCACAGGCCAGCAAACAAGACTGGGGTGCGCGGGTCATCATCTTGGCGCCCTATCTGTGGCTCGCCGCCTTCTTTCTTGCGCCCTTTGTGATCGTGCTCAAGATCAGCCTTTCACAGACCGCCTTGGCACAACCGCCCTATTTACCGGTATTCGATTTGACGACCGGTTGGTCAGGGCTGAAGGATTTCGCCGCACAATTTTCCGCCGATTCCTTCCGGCTGCTATCCTCAGACGCGCTTTATCTTTTTTCTTATCTCAAGAGCCTGCAGGTCGCCGGAATCTCCACAGCTATTCTGCTGGTGGTCGGCTATCCAATCGCTTACGGCATGGCACGCGTGTCGCGCGCCTGGCAGCCGCTGCTGGTGATTGCGGTAGTACTTCCGTTCTGGACCTCGTTTCTCATCCGCATTTACGCCTGGATCAATATATTGCAGCGCGACGGACCGCTAAATGATGTCCTGATGCATCTGCATGTGATCGATACACCGGCCGCGTGGCTGTCTTCCGACACCGCAATCTACATCGGCGTCGTCTATTCCTATCTGCCGTTTATGGTGCTGCCGCTCTATGCAGTGCTGGAGAAAATGGATGAAACGCTACTGGAGGCGGCCGCCGACCTCGGCTGTCCCCGATGGAAATCGTTTTGGCTGGTGACGCTGCCGTTGTCGCTACCGGGCGTCGCTGCCGGCGCGCTGCTCTGCTTTATCCCGATTGTCGGCGAATTTGTTATTCCTGATCTGCTCGGCGGTTCGGAAACGCTAATGATCGGGCAGACCTTATGGACCGAGTTCTTTTCTAATCGTGACTGGCCGGTAGCCGCTGCTATTGCTGTCGCTCTGCTCGGCCTGCTGCTCGTGCCGATCCTTTTCTACGAGCGCCTTCAACAGCGATCGCTGGAAGGAGGCCGCTGATGAAGCGCGGAGCTTCGTCCTTTAACATCATCTCGGTCGCACTCGGCCTGGCTTTCCTCTATCTGCCGATCACAATCCTGGTCATCTATTCATTCAATGCCTCTCGGCTGGTGACGGTCTGGGGCGGCTGGTCACTCGCGTGGTACCGCGAGCTGCTGCACGACGATGCGATGCTGCAATCCGCCTGGATCAGCCTGCGTGTCGCTGCTCTTTCGGCCAGTTCCGCCACGGTGCTCGGGACGCTCGCCGCCGTTGCCCTAACCCGCATGGGTCGATTCCGTGGCCGCTTGCTGTTGTCCGGCATGGTTTACGCGCCGCTTGTGATGCCTGAAGTGATCACCGGGCTTTCGCTGCTGCTGCTGTTCGTCGCCATCAACGTAGACCGCGGCTTCTGGACCATCGTCATTGCCCACACCACGCTGACCATGTGTTTCGTCACTGTGATCGTACAGTCGCGCCTCGTCGGCTTCGACCGCAGTCTGGAGGAAGCGGCGATGGATCTCGGTTGCCCGCCGCTCAAGACCTTCCTGACCATCACACTGCCGCTAATCGCGCCGGCGATCGCTGCCGGTTGGATGCTGGCATTCGTGTTGTCACTCGATGATCTGGTGGTCGCCAGCTTCATGACCGGGCCGGGTGCGACCACGTTGCCGATCCGAATTTATTCGGAAGTGCGCCTTGGAATAAAACCCGAGATCAATGCGGTGTGCACAATCATGATTGCGATCGTCGCGCTTGGCACGGTTGCTTCATCACTGATCGTCAAACGCGGCGTTATGCGACGCGAACGTGCGGCTTTGGGAGCGCAAGTCTGAATTTTTCAGGGCCGGTTGCTAGGCGCTGCTGCTTCTGCGGGGTGGACGAAATAAAAAAACTACAAAGCATATAGGTATGATCACTATCGGACCCAGGAGCACGTTTGGCCACGCCCAGGCGAGGCCTTGCCTCGATGCGTTCGGTCGACAGGCCGAGTTCGCGCATCAGCTGCTCCGCGGTAATTCCGAAGTGAGTAAGGATGGTTCCCACCACCGGCGAGGCGACGGCGACCTTGGCCAGAGTCCGAAAGAGAGGATACAGCATCCCGCAGCCCATCGCGCCGGCCCCCAGCCGGCGGGTGATTCGTTTCCAGCGGAATGACAGCCGAAGGGCAGCCCGCCAGCACGGCGTGAAGTTGCAGTTATTCGGCCTTTTCGGATGCAGCCGGAGCCGACTGGTCGGCCGCCGGAGCCCCACCGGTCAGCCGTTCGATCGCCGAGCGCACTGACTCGCGGGCACGGCGCTCACGCACGGCATTGAGCAGCGGGGCGGCTGCGCCCGAACGCCGGATCAAGGCCTCAGGGTCGGGCAGCATGATCGGATCGTCCCACGAGCCCTGTACGATGAATGGCAACTCAAATGGCGCGACGTCCGGCTTAGGCGGCGCCACGAGGGCGGCAGTGCCCTTCAAATCGAGTTCGCGCGCCGGGATCGAGGCCGAGCCGGCGAGCGCCAGGATGACCGCCGAACCCTCCATCTTTACGTTGTCGACCGTGACGGTGCCTTGGGCAATCTTCAGCGCGACCGTAATCTTGTCATAGGGTGTACGTCCGCTACGAAATTCGCCGCCGCCGGATAGTGGCCGCCGCTCTAGCCGACGAAGCAATTGTTCGACATTAAGCCCTGCGAGCGCACCGTTCGCTCCGGTCAAACTGGCTGTTCCATTCAGCGTATTTGTCACCGCGAGCACGCTGTCCCCAGCGCCTTCGACCGCAAGCGCAATATTGCCTTTGCCTTCAAGCCGGTGGAGGCCGAACAACTGACCGAGGCAAATCTCCAGGTCGACGTCGGTAAATTGCAGTTGCGATTTGACGTCGACGCTTTGCTCGAGGTTGGCGAGTGTTAGTGAGCCTTTAATCACGCCGCCATAAGCCTGCGCCTCACCGACGGTGACCACCAAATGGCCGCCACGCAAGTTTGCCGCAATGGCTGTGCGTCCGATTTTGGCATTTGACACCACAACATTTGCTGCCGAGAGGCGCAAGTCGAGATCAAAACCGGCGAGGCCCTCAAGTGTGATGCGACCGGTGTTCCACGCACGTTCATTGGTGGCGAGGAGGCGGATGGTCGAAATGTAGGATGTTAAGTCAAGCGTATCGACGGCAAGTGTGCCTTGCAATGTCTGCCGTCCATCTGCAGCGAAGGTGAGCACGCCTTCAGCGCTATTGCCGTCAAGTTCAACATTGACACTGGGCAGGCTGATGGTGCCGCCCACGACATTGGTCCGCGCCTTGATCGCGAACCGGCCGAACCCGCCGCCCGGCAACGGTTTCTGTCCCGCCCAGACCAGTGTGTTGCGTAGCGAAGCGGCATCGGCAGCGAGGGTGCCTTCGATCCTCAGAGTGGGTTTGAGGCTGATAGCGCCTTCGAAGGCGGCCTTCATCGGCGCGCCTGATATGCGCAGTTTTAGTCCGCTGCGGCTGCCGGCAAGTGCAGCGGGAAAGTCTGCGAGCGTCAGGCTCGCATCCATCGGCGCATCGTGCCAGATGAAGCGGCCAGTGGCGCCAAAGCTCTTTGAAATCGCCGGCCAGGCCAACGAGAATTCTACGCCATACAATGTCTCGGTGAGCTTCCGTAATTCGTCACGGATTACGACGGTGCCGCCGTCAACGCGCATCTCGGAAAAAGCCGCGAGGCGATTTGTATCGGCCTGGCTGCGCACCAGCGCTTCGATGAGGCCAGACCAATTGGATTGGCCATTCGGCTGCAATTCGATCGTGATGTTCGGATGATCGAGGGAGACGTCTGCGATCTCAACGCGGCCAATCAGTAGCGGGAAAAAACGCAAGCGTGCAGTCAATCGCTCGGCGGTAAGAGCCGGCTGCTTGGCATCGCCGAGCACTACATCGGCGAAGTTGACGCTGCCGGTTGGAAACAACGAGACGCTGACCTTGCCACGCAGAACCGGCTCAAGCCCGGTCACTGCGCGGATTTCGCCCATCACCTGCTGACGTATAGAATCGGCGGAAATCAGATACCCGGCGGTCGTGAGCACGGCCGCCCCGCCTGCAATTACGGCGAGCAGAATAAATCCCAGGCGTTTCAAGCCGGTGGCGGCTGTCAAAGGAAGGATTCCGGTTGTTTCGGCGTCAACGCCGGCGGACTATAGCATCAGTCCCGCTGTGGCCAACCTTGGGCGGGCTATGTGACCCTTTCATGGCTGAGGCGATCCGCGTGGTTAAGCTTATCGAGCGAATGGCGCGTCCCGGCCGCGGGCGTCAGCAATTTCGGCGATCATCTTTTTGATGATCGCCTCGCCGAATGAGTTGAAGTCCTTAGCTTCCAGCACAAAGCTGGCGGGCCCGCCGGCGACATTGTCTCGGTAGTATTTCGCCAGCCCTCCGGGTGGGTTTGTGTGCTCGGGATTCCAAGGTAGCGGCGTCTCACTCAGGATCACCAGCCCGTTGATGCTGATACCCAACGCCAGCGCCTCGTTGCGTGCTTGTCCCACGTCGCGGCCTGCATTGTTCGTGCCATCACCGGAGACGTCGATGGTATACCGCTCGGCATCAAATGGTGCACGAGCAAGTTGCGCCACAGCGGCATCGATGCCGCCGCTGATCGAGGTGCGGTCGGCGAAAGAGCGCGGTGATTCGAGCAGGCGGTCTCCAAAAGCTTGGCCGGCCTTCGGTCCGTCGATCAACATCCAGTCGATCACTACCTTCTGGTTGCCAAATCCCGACCACTCCAGAAACAGCACGCCGATACGGCCGCGGCGGCCGGACTGAATTGCGTCGAGCACACGAGGATCGACGAGTGCTGCGGCGTAGCCCTCCCGCTGAAGCTGAAATTTCTGGCTATCGACGCTGCGTGAGACATCGGCTGCCAGCACCAGAAGAAGATCAACCGGTTCGGCGGCTCGCATGGGCGAGGTACCAAATATTGAGATCGCAAGCGCGAACATGATTGATGCGCGGCGGAACAGCTGGCCCATGTAAAGAGCCTACCCGATTTCGGAATTATTGCGCCAGCACTCGCGTAACTGGAAAAACCACTTCGACCAGCGTTCCATCGCCGACTTCGCTGGTTATTAGGAAACGGGCGTGATTGGCTTCGACCAGAGCTCTGGTTATCGGCAAGCCAAGGCCGGTCCCGATAGAGCCCCACTGGACAGCCGTGGCGACCTGACGGAACGGCTCAAGCGCACTCTCCAAATCCTTCTCGTTTATTCCGATACCAGTATCGCGCACGCGCAGCACGACCTCTTGGTTATCAGTCAAGGCGGTCGAGACGATCACCTGACCGCCGGCACCGGTGAACTTGATGGAATTCGACAATAGGTTCAGCGCGATCTGACGCATTGAGCGCGCATCGGCGACAATCTGCGGCAAATTCGTGGACAGCGACGTGCGGATAATGACGCGCTCGCGGCTGGCCTGCTGCTGCATGATGGCTACGCATTGTTCAATTACGTCGTTGAGATTGAGGCTTACGAAGGTGAGCTCGAGTTTTCCCGCCTCGATTTTCGATAGGTCAACCAGATCGGTGAGCAGCGAGATAAGATGGCCGCCAGAGGCGTGGATGTCCTTCAAATATTGCCGGTACCGTTCGTTGCCGACCGGACCGAAGCGCTCGTCCATCATCACTTCGGAAAAACCGATGATGGCGTTAAGGGGTGTACGAATTTCGTGACTGATCTTGGCAAGAAATTCGGATTTCGCGATGGAGGCTTTCTCGGCTGCCTGCTTGGCATTTGTTAGTTCTTCCGCGGTGTGTTTCCAGACGGTAATGTCGCGCAACACCGCACACAGCTTCTCACCATCTTCGATCCGGCCCATGGTGATATACAGCGGAACCAGCCCGCCCTGGCGCACGCGTCCGATCGCTTCGTAGCCGGCATCGAGTACACCGGCGCCAGTGCCGTGCGCGAGCCGATCGAGATGGTCAAGTGCGGAATGGCGGCATTCCGGCGCCAACAGATCGCCGAACGAATGCCCGATGAACTCGGCAGGTTCGTAGCCGAAGAGCGCCTCGACGCTGTGGTTGGCAGAAATTATGCGACCGGTGCGGTCAAGCACCAATACCCCATCCGTAGCTGTGTCGAGAATTGCCCTGAGCTCGCGGTTTTCGCTTTCGGCGTGGTGTGGCGAGGTGTCCGCGGACTTTTCGTCACTCCCACCTCGCGTATCGATCATCAGCACCAGCGCGTTCTCGTTATTCCAGACTGCGCTGAACAGGCGACCTTCGACAGGTTTCTGGGTGCCGTTGATCGTGGCGATTGTCAGAGATTTGACGCCGTTTCTGGTATCCCGTGAAGAGGATTTGTCTTTGCTTTCGATGAGCAGGCTGTCGAGGCCCCCAGCCTCGTTCAATGCTTCCAGCGTGGAGTATCCGGTCCACTCGAGGAACGCCCGGTTGGCATAGACCAAACTATTCAGGCGATAGACCAAAATGCCGACTGGCAAGCGATCGAGGATTGATCGGCTTTCCTGGGCGTCGGAGACAACCTTCGGCAATTCGCGCGCCGGTTGGCCAAGGGTGACCGATGGTTCGGCACTGAAATTGTCCGGAGCGGCTGGCCTGCCTTTGGCTGATGTTTTTTTTAGGCGCTCGCTAAGCTCACGGGCGAGTTCCTGGAACGCGCTACGCTCTCGGACATTGAGTCTCGGTTCCTCCGCTTGCGGCTCGGGCGTTGACGGAAACGGCAACATCTTGGATCCAGCTTTAGTCGCTAGCGGCGGCGTGGGTGCCGGCGCGTACCCGGTGCGGCGCTGCCGAATTTCCTCTAAGCGGTCTACGTTGCGGCAGATACCAAAACCACGAAAGCCCTTGAATTGCCGGTCGCGGTCGAACACCGGCAGGCCCGACATCTCGACGGCCAAACGCTCGTCGGTATGATCGGCCGGCCAAAATAGGACGATACCGCTGAAAGTTTCTCGCGCGGCGAGCGCGTTGGCGACTTGGCCCTGCGGATCGAGATTCAGGATCTGGGCAATCTCAATCCAGTTGCGGTCAAATCCGGCAGCAATTTTCGGTCCGAGCAGATCGGCGAATTCCTGGCTTGCAAGACTAAAACGATCCTCAGCATCGGTCTGCCAGACAAATCGGAAGGGCACACGATTTGAATGCTCTTCCGATTCTATCGGTATTGGATGTCTTGACGGTGCCACGGCGGCAGCGCGCACAAACGCATCAGTGTCCGACGTCGTCGCTCGTTTTGTGAAGACGACGAGCAGCGCAAAAGTAGAGCCCGCGCCGAGCTTGAGCATGCTGATATGCCCGGCTTGGATCTCTCCCTCGGCACTGCCGTTAAGGTTAGCCTCGCGGGCGAGTTTTTCTGCGCCAAGCGCGACCAGGTCGCGGTGATCACCAAGCAGCGCGCGTGCCGCAGGCTGCGTCTCGATCAGTTCGCCGTCGGCCGTGAAAATCGCCGCGGGCTGCTGCACATCCTCGAGCAAATGGCGCGCCCGTTCGGGCAGGGCAAGATCCCTGCCGGCGCGTTCAGTCGATATGACCAATACGGCCGTGCTGTTTTGCGCGAGCGTGATGCGCGAGCACATACATATCAACGTCCCACCGATACTGGCCCCGAAACCGCGCAGCCGCTCAAGCCGCGGCGTGCCTCCTTGCGGTAACGTTGCAGCGAGTCGCAAGATCTGCGCGGAGGCCGCATTGCCCGCGTCAAAGCGCAGCGCTGCGACTGCGGCGAGTGAGGCGGCATCGAAAATTGATGCGCCTGTCGGATTGGCCCATAGAATTCGGTCGGCGTCTGCGCTCCAGAGCCAGACCGGCGCAGGACTGAGCGCGTATGACGCTAATTTCGCATCACGCAGATATTCAAACTGCAAGTTGGATTCCGTCATCGCGTTGTCGCAGAGATTACGGCTAATAAAACCTTAATACGGCTGCTTGCGAGCGGCGTCCACGACGTGGCGATAGCTATCCAATAGCAAGCCGCAATAACCTTAATGCAGGCGAGTTCCACGACTGGCACCTGCGACGCGCCGACCTAGATAAAGTTAAGACCGCCGGCAAATGCTGGTGGGCATGCAGGAGGGATGTCATGGCGAAGGAAGGCAGTACGCGGTTCGATATTCCGGCGGATATGCTCGCTCTGGCGGAAAAGAGCGTCGAACAGGCCACGCAGGCGTTCGATATTTTCATTTCAGCTGCGCAGCATGCAGTTAGCACCGCGGAAACTCAGGCAGCCACAGCGCAGGCCGGCGCCAAGCAGGTGGGCGAACTTGCCATGGGTTTTGCGGAGCGGAACATCGCGTCCTCGTTCGAATTTGCCCAGAAGCTGCTGCAGGCCAAAGAACCCAAAGACGTGATGGCGCTGATGCATGCGGAGTACGTAAATACCCAAATCGGGGCGCTGACCGACCAAGCGAAGGAACTGGGCAAATGCGCGGCGAAAATAACTGGGCAAGGTACCCAGCACTGAAGTTGCCCAGCTAGAGCTGGATTGCGCCCGCGACCTCACCAGTACGCTGTGATTTCCAGGCTTTTGTGCAATGCAATATTTTATATTGCATTGCACCAAAAATGGGAGTATGAGAGTTAAATAGTCCGCCAGCGCACACATCGACGAGGGTGTGTGGCGGTCTCCGAAATAGCGCGAGCCGATTTGCCGAGGGCGATCGGCGCGATTGTCGAGAGAGTGCCCTCACCAGTCAAAGGGATGTGTCATGGCCGAAAACACTGTTTCCACAGCTGCTACCCCGAAAGCCAAATCAAAGCCGGTCGCTGTTGCCGCGCCTGCTTTCGAAATGCCCAAGTTCGAAATGCCCAAGTTCGAAATGCCAAAATTCGAAGTACCGACGGCCTTCCGCGAAATCGCCGAAAAGGGCATCGCGCAGGCCAAGGAGAACTACGAGAAGGTCAAGAGTGCGGCCGAGCAGGCCACCGATGTGCTTGAGGAGACCTATTCCACGGCCTCCAAGGGCTGTGCGAGCTATGGTCTCAAGCTGGTTGAAACGACCCGGGCGAACAGCGACGCCGCTTTTGATCTGATGAGCGAGCTGATGACCGCCAAGTCTTATTCGGAGATAGTCGAGCTTTCCAGCGCGTATTTGCGCAAGCAATTCGAAGCCTTGGTCGCACAGGCGAAGGAACTCTCCGAGCACGCGCAGAAAGTCGCAACCGATACCGCCGAGCCGATCAAGGAAAGCATCAGCACCACCTTTAACAAGGCGGCCTGACGGTTCCTGCGATAGCGCATCGAGATAGCGAGCGCGAAGCCCGGACGGGAATGTCCGGGCTTTTCTTTGCGAACAAACCGGAGGGCAAAGGGCGCTTGCCAAAAGGCCGACCGGCACCTAGGTTCGCCCGCTTGGATCGAGCATCGAACGAAGCTGATCGCACGTGCAGGCGTAGCTCAGTTGGTTAGAGCGCTGGTCTGTGGAACCAGAGGTCGGTGGTTCAAGTCCACCCGCCTGTACCATCCTACGCCCCCGAATTACCCAAAGAAAAACGCCGGCGAACTCGTCGCCGGCGTTTGATATTGTTGGTCGTCTTGCGCTTAGCGCCAGCTGTAACGGCCATTGTTACGCGGCGGAGGCGGGATGTTGCGCGGCGGATAGGGGCGGGGCCCGCCCTGCGGTCCACCAAACATCCAATCGAAGAAGTTATTGCCGCCGCCATAGCTGTAGCCACCACCATACATGCCAACCGGCATGCGAACAGGCTTGGATGAGGTGTTCGGCGCCCGCTCGACCGCAACATCGGCGACCTTGCGTTCGCTGCTCTTGAGGATTGCGAACATCTTGGCGTCGCGTCCGTAAACGTCTTCGCGCAACTGCAGTTTGCCCGCGTCATCCACAAAGGCCGTCTGATAGGTCAGATGCACCGGAATGAATTTCGGGAAGTTGATATTAATCTCGCTGCCGCCGAACATCGATTCTAGCTTCGCTTCGGTATAGCGCTCTTTCGGCAGCACCAGCGACAGCAACTTTTCGCCATAAGTCAACGGATTTTGTACCCGCATGCAGCCGTGGCTGAAGGCGCGTTTCTCCTTAGCGAAGAGGTATTTGTCCGGCGTATCGTGTTGATAGACCAGGAACTTGTTCGGGAAGTTGAAGCGGATTCGACCGAGCGCATTGCCGGCGCCGGGCGGCTGCGAAATATGAATCGTTCCGTCGGCGTCCTGCGTCAGCCTAAGACCAATGCGATCGAGCGCCTGTGGATCCTGCTCCAGAGCCGGGAGATATTCCTTTTCGATAATTGATGGCGGCACGTTCCAGGTCGGATTGACGGTGATGAATTTCATCTCTGCGCTGACCATCGGCGTGGCCAGACCGGGCTTGCCGGCAACGATCTTCGTCTTCCAATAGACCTTGCCGTCATTGTAGAGGCTTAGAGTGTAGTCCGGCACGTTGACGATCACGTGCGGGTTGCCGAGATTGCGCGGCAGCCAGCGCCAACGCTCCATGTTGACGATGATGGTGTCGATCGGATCACCGCTCGACCGCGTGTTGCCGGCACTCTTCTTCTCGCCGTTCATCGCCTTCACAGTATTGACGCCGAGATTGCCATCGGCCTGCAGCTCGGCGCCCTTCTGGAACGCCTTGACCGCGTCGCGCACGGCGTCGTCATAGAGCGGATTATCCTTGTTGCCGGCGATGTTAAGGTGTTTGCGCAGCGCGACCACCCGCTCATCCTTCATGCCCGGGCGCAGCATCTTTCCTTCCGGCACATGCACCTGCGGCGTCTTGTTCTCTTCTTCCGGCTTGGCGATCACGCCGCCGTTCTTGCGCAGCTCGGCGAGCTTTTCCTTGAGCGCCTTGAATTCGGCCTGCGGCGGATTGTAGCTGTCGAGCGCTTTGCCGGCGTCGCCGGCCT
>DASSLE010000452.1:0-8750 GCA_035689725.1 Pseudolabrys sp. | reverse complement strand
GCGGATCTCGACGATGCCGCGAAGAAAATATGCGCGTCCAAGATTTTCGACAATTCGACGTCCTGCTCGTCGGAAAATTCGGTGATCCTCGTCGATGCGATTCATGACAAGGCGATCGCCGCGCTCGAGCGTGTTGGCGGCTATATGGCGTCTGTGCCGGAGAAAGGAAAAATCCAGGCGGCGCTCTGGCCGGACGGAAAATTGAGCCGAACGCTGATCGCACGCGATGCCGATGTGTTCGCTCGCGGCTGTGGCCTGCCGGCCGCGGCGGAATCAAAGAAGTTCTTTATGGTCGAGGAAACCGGCGTTGGCCGCGGCTTCCCGTTCTCGGGCGAGAAATTGTCTCTGGTCCTGACCGTCTATCGCGCCAGGGATTTTGAGGCTGCCATGGCGCGCGCCAACGAAATCCTCGCGCATCAGGGGCGGGGCCATTCGGTCGGCCTGCACACCAAGGATATGAGCCGCGGCCGTGTACTTGCCGAGCGCTCCGACGTGGTGCGCGTCCTGATCAACCAGGCGCACACGTTTGCCAACGGTGGCGGATTCGATACCGGGTTGAACTTTACGCTCAGCATGGGCTGCGGCACCTGGGGCGGCAACAGCATCACGGACAACCTGAACTACAGACACTTCCTCAACATCACCCACCTCGTCACTACCATTCCGGAAGACAAGCCGAGCGAGGAAGCGTTGTTCGGCGCATATTGGGAGAAATACGGGAAGTGACGCATAACTTACGCGCATGCTCCATCGCTGTCGTAGCGAGGCCCTGGGACGACACGACTGTGGCGCGCGCCATCACGGAATGACGTCATGGTGAACAGATGAACTTCGAGGAACACGCAGCCAAATTGTTGATCCTTTCGCCGGCCGGAATTCCGGTGCCGCGCGGCGTCCTCTGCATCACCGCCGCGGAAGCCGCGATGGCGGCGGCGAATATCGGCCGCTCTGTCATCAAGGCGCAGGTGCCCACGGGCAAACGTGGAAAGGCGGGAGGCATCAAGCTCGCTGCTACGCCTGACGAAGCCAGGGAAGCCGCCGGACAAATCCTCGGCATGCGCATAGGCGATTACACGGTAGAGCGGCTGCTGGTCGAAGAGCAGGCCGATATTGCGCACGAGTTTTACGCTGCCGTTTTGCACGACGTCACAGCGCGCAAGCCGCTGATCCTGTTCTCCACCGAAGGTGGCATGGACATCGAGGACGTTGCCGCGGCGAAACCGGTGGCGATACGCCGCCTGCTGGTTGACATCGACGGCAGGCCTTCGGCGGTTGACATCGCCGACATGCTCAAAGGCCTCAATCTCGGCGCGGCGGAAGAGCAAATCGCGCGCATCCTCGACCGGCTTTACGGCGCATACCAGGCGCGCGACGCCGAGCTGCTGGAGATCAATCCGCTGGCGCTGCTAGGTGATGGCCGCGTGGTCGCGCTCGATTGCAAATTCGTGCTCGACGATGCGGCGATCTATCGCCAGCCGGAGATCGCCAAAGGCGGGGCCACCGCCGCGATGACTGCGCTGGAAAAACGTGGCGCGGAGGTGGGCCTCAAGCTGATCCAGCTCGACGGAAATGTCGGCGTGCTGGCGAACGGCGCCGGCCTGACCATGACCACCATGGACGTGATCCGCCATTACGGCGGACGGCCGGCGAACTTTCTCGAGATCGGTGGCGAAGCCTACACAAAGTCTGAGATCGCACTCGATCTCGTGCTCTCCAACCCCGGCGTAAAAAGCCTGGTGATCAATTTCTGCGGCGCATTTGCGCGCACCGATGTGATGGCGGATGGCGTGGTGCGTGCATGGCAAAAGCTTAAGCCGCGCGTGCCGGTGTTCTTCTCCATTCACGGCACCGGCGAGCAAGAGGCGGTCACGCTGGTGCGCGGCGAGCTCGGCATCGAGCCCTATGACTTCATGGAAGACGCGATCCAGGCGGCAGTGAAGGCGGCGCAATGATTGTCCGCAAGAAAGACCGCGTCGTCGTGCTCGGCATCACCGGCAAGCAGGGCGCCTTCTGGACCGAAAAGATGATTGCCTACGGCACGAATGTAGTGGCCGGCGTCAATCCCAAACGCGCTGGCGAAACCCATGTCGGCGTGCCGATCTTCGCAACCACTGCTGAGGCAACAGCAAAAGTCGGCGGTGATGTCGCCATCATGTTTATTCCGCCGCCGATGACGAAGGATGCGGCCGTGTCGGCTGTGCAGGCCGGTGTCAAATTGCTCGTCGTGCTCACTGAACACATTCCGGCGCAGGACGTAATGGCGATGCACGCCGCGGCTGCCAGACACGGGACCCGCATTGTCGGCCCCAATACGGCAGGTCTGGTCACGCCGGGTGAATGCTTCGTCGGCATTATGCCGGCATTTGTACCGAGCGTGTTCAGAACCGGCCGCGTCGGCGTGATTTCGCGCAGCGGAAGCCTGGGCACGCTGATTTGCCTCAATCTCACGCGCGCTGGCCTTGGCCAATCCGCCTTCATCGGCATCGGCGGTGACCCGATGCTCGGCACCACCACGCGCGACGCGCTCGAAGCGCTCGACAAGGATGCCGGTACTGACGCTGCTGTCATCGTCGGTGAAATCGGCGGCGCCATGGAGGAGGATGCCGCCAACTACGCGAAAAAAATGCGCAAGCCGATGGTTGCCTTCATTGCGGGCGCCGCTGCGCCGCCGGGCAAGAAAATGGGTCATGCCGGCGCGATCGTCACCGGCAATGCCGGCAGTTATGCCTCAAAACGCAAGGCGCTGGAAGCAGCCGGTGTCATCGTCGTCGATACACCTTCGCAAATCGCAGCAGCCGTTGCCGCGGGTCTCAAAACCGGCCGCGCCGGTAGCAAACTCGCCGCTAGCCAATAGGGAATCCCGCGTGACAGCAGAAAATATGCAAGCGATGCGGCCAACGGTCGCCACGGTGGCTACTCTCGCGCCGGGCGTGGTGCTGTCTGCGGTCGTCGCCGCCATTGGCTATGTCGCGGCGCCTTATGTGGTGCGCGTCGTTCCGATCCCGAGCATGGTGATCGCGCTGGTCGTCGGCATCGCGCTCAACCCGCTGGCGGCTCGGCCTGCCGTGCAGTCGGGAATGAATTTCTGCGTGAAAACATTGTTGCGTTGGGCAGTGGCGCTGCTCGGCCTTCGCGTCGGGCTTGGTGATATCGCGGCGCTCGGCGCTGAGACTGCGATTCTGATCGTCATCGCCATGGCGGCGACAATGGCTTCAGGCTTCATCTTCGCGCGTTGGAGCGGGCAGGCGCCCGGCTTCGGAGCGCTGGTCGGTGTCGGCACGGCGGTGTGCGGCGCTTCCGCGACACTCGCGACGTCGACCGTTGTCCCCGAATACAGAGGCAAGAAGGCCGACATCGCCTTCGTGGTCGTGGCGGTGAACGCGCTGGCAACGCTGGCGATGCTGGTCTATCCGCCGCTGTGTATCCTGCTCGGATTCGATGAGCAAACCACCGGCGTGATGCTGGGCGGCACGATCCACGATGTCGCCCAGGTGGTGGGCGCCGGCTACGCCGTGTCGGACGCGATCGGCAATACGGCGGTGATCGTCAAGCTGTTCCGCGTGTTCCTGCTGCTGCCGATGGTGCTGAGCGTTGGTTGGTATTTCACCCGCATGGGCATGCGTCACGGCGAGGCGCGCGTGCCGGTACCCGTTTTCGCGATCGTGTTCCTGCTGCTGTGCATGGTGAACAGCGCGATTCCACTGGCGCCGTCGCTGATGCCCGTTTATGCGCCAGTGAAAAGCGTGCTGGTAGAGGCCTCGACCTGGGGCCTGCTGCTTGCCATCGGCGCGCTCGGCCTCGGCACGTCAGTGAAAACCATTATCGGCCTCGGCTGGCGGCACGTGACGACGGTGCTCGGCGCGACCGCGGCGATTTTCGTCGTGGTGACAGGTGGGTTGTTGTTAATGCGGGTCATGTGAGACAGACGTGTCCCGGGCGCAGCGCAGCCCGTTAGTGGTGCGCTGCAGACCAAGTCAAGTCACTCCAACGTCACCGTTTCGAAGTCGGCCGGCAGAACGATCTCCAGCAACTCACAATCGTCGGAATAGCCGAGCACGGTGTGCTTGATCTTCGGCGGCTGGATCCAGCAAGAGCCGGCATAGAAAGTGTGCGCGCCTTGGCCTTCGAACTCGCTTTTTATCCAGCCCTTGAGCACATAGACCATCTGGAAATCGACGTCATGGTAATGCGGGGTCGATACTTCTTCCGGCCGGAATGGCGGAATGAAGCGGATCACGTGCGCCTGTACCATGCCGCCGGTCGCCGGTGCGATGCCAAGGTCTCGGTACTTGGCGTAAGTGCGTAGGCCCTGGTCGAAATCTTCTTCGCGGTGATGGCTGAAGGTGAAGCGCTGCGGCTTATTCGGCTTGGTGTGTTTTGCCGTGGATGCGCCTTTCGTGCGTTTGGCACTTTTGGCGCCGACCTTCTTCGTGCTTCTTTTCGCCTTTGCCTTGGTGGCCTTCGCCTTGCGTTTTGCTTTCGCCATGACAGGCCTCCCATTTTGAGGGATTGGACCACGATCGCGACAGCGTAGCAACTTCATGTAGGGTGTGCTGAGCGCAGCGAAGCCCGCCGGCGGCCTGGCAATGAATCTCTGTGGGCTCGGCGCTATCGCGCCTTAGCCCACCCTACGTTCGCTGCGTGAAAGACTATTCCGCCGCTTCAGCGGCCCCGCCGTGCGCCTTCGACCAGCCGGCCGGATCGCCGATGAACTTCTCCACCTCCGCCAGCATCTTCGGCTCGAACTTGCCGCTCGCCTTGGCGACTGCAAGGACGTCCTTCCAGGTCGTGAGTGCATGCAGCGTGACGCCGAGATCGCCGAGGATCTTCTTGCCTTGCGGGTAGATGTCGTAAAAGAAAATCACAAAACAATGGTCGCAGATGCCTCCGGCTTCGCGCAGGGCGTTGATGAAATTGACCTTGCTCTTGCCGTCGGTGGCAAGGTCCTCGACCAGTAGCACGCGCTGGCCGGGGACCAGCTGGCCTTCGATCTGCGCGCCGCGGCCAAAGCCCTTCGGCTTCTTGCGCACATATTGCATCGGCACATGCATGCGGTCGGCAACCCAGGCGGCAAAGGGGATGCCGGCGGTCTCGCCACCCGCCACCGCGTCGATCCTGTCGCGGCCGATATCACGGTTGATGGTGTGGACCGCGAAATCCATCAGCGCTGAGCGCACATCGGGAAACGACATCAGCCAGCGCGAGTCATTGTAGACCGGGCTCGCCCAGCCGGACGTGAAGATGAACGGCTTGTCGGTCATGAAGCGGACCGCGCCGGTGTCGAGATACATCCGCGCGGTCAGTTCGGCGATGGTTTTTTTGTCGAGGAAGTGCGCGCTCATAGTCTAACGGATAATCCACTGCGGCGGCGAAACCAAGTGCCGTATGCCGTTATCCCTTATCTGGCGCGGCGCAAAACTCTGCCGTTGTCCCGGGCGACCGAAGAAGCGAGAGAGGCCCTTGACCCATACTCCGCAGTCTCTCGATAAGCTGCGGCGTATGGGTTCCGGCCTTCGCGGGGACGACTGCCGAGTGTGTGGCGCGAGCTCTAAACCCGCTCATTCCCGCGTAAGCGGGAATCCAAGCCTTACAGTTTATCTCGGTGGGCTCGGCGCTACTCTAAATTCTGCATCCCCGCTTGCGCGGGGATGAGCGGAGACTGGTTACGGGCTGTCGACTATGGCGCCTTCGGACCCACCTTCATGTACCAGTCCGCGATCTGCGCGCCGGACCAGAAAAGCACGTCGCGCTTCTTGCGGATCTTCTCGTAGATTTTGTGGAAATATTTCGCCCGGTGCGGCGCGCCCATGATGTAGGGATGCACCGAGATCGCCATCACCCGCGCCGAGCCTTTTGCGTCCTTGTAGATCTGCTCGAACTGGTCCATCGCCCGCTCATAGAATTCCGACGCCTTGTGATGCTGGATCAGCATCATGGCGACGTCGTTGCATTCCTGCGTGTAGGGAACGTTGAGGATCGGCTTGCCGCGCGTCTTCATCCATACCGGTTGGTCGTCGAGCACCCAGTCGGCGACATAGTCGTAGCCTTCCTCGGCCAGGATATCCGGCGTCTCCCAGGTTTCGGTGAGGCCGGGCCCAAGCCAGCCGCGCGGGCGCTTGCCTGTTGTCTTCTCCAGCGCCTCGGCGCTCTTGCGGATATCCGCGCGCTCGTTCTCGACTTTCTGCATGTTGCGCTGCGTGTAGCCGTGGCCGATGAATTCCCAGTTGCGCTCGACGCAAGCCTTCACGATGTCGGGATAGGCCTGCACCGCGACGCCATTGATGTTCATCACGCCGGGAATCTTAAAGTCATCGTACACCTGCAACAGCCGCCAGAAGCCGACGCGGTTGCCGTATTCGTGCCAGCACCAGTTCGGGATGTCAGGCATCGGCGAGCCGCCGGCTGGCGGGGTGAGCACCGTCCGCGGCATGGTCTGGGTCGGGTCCCATTCTTCGACATTGGTGATCGTCCACACCACCATTCGCGCGCCTTTCGGCAGCTTGAGCGGCTTGCGCGCGGGGATCGCGGAATAGTCGAGGCGGTCGTTCGGCAGCATGCCGACGGATGGCTTGGGGAAATTCATACGCGGCGTTCCTTTGGATAATTGAATAACTGGCAGTTTTGCAGCTACCCCGGATATTGTACAGGCCATGAAACTTGTCCGTTACCGTTCTGCAACCGGCGAAAAGCCCGGCCTGATTCTGGACGGCGAAGTGTTCGACTTGTCGGGCAGTGTTGCTGCGCTCCATCCGCGTGCGCCGACTTTTGCTGACATCGCCGCCATCGCCGCGGTGCCGGCGAATGCATTTTCGAGAGTGCCGAAGGGCGCGGTGCTCGGCGCGCCCTTGCGCGGCATCGGCAAGATCATCGGCGTCGGCCTGAACTACCGTGATCATGCCGAGGAAACCGGCATGGCCTTGCCGAAGGAGCCGACGCTGTTTCTCAAAGCTACCAGCGCGCTGTGTGGGCCCACCGACGATCTCGTCATGCCGCGCGAAGCAAAGAGCGTAGATTGGGAGGTCGAGCTCGGCGTGGTGATCGGCAAGCCCGGCGTCTACATCGCGGAGTGTGACGGGCTCGATCACGTGTTGGGCTACTGCATCGGCATCGATTTTTCCGAGCGCGACTTTCAGTTCAATCGCGGCGGGCAGGGCTTCAAGGGCAAGAGCGCTGACACCTTCGCGCCACTCGGGCCGTTTCTCGCCACAAGCGACGAGATCGCGGATCCGCAGGATCTGGCGCTGCGCCTCAGCGTAAACGGCAAACTCATGCAAAGTGGCTCGACGCGCGACATGATTTTCCCCGTGGCCGAGCTTGTGTCCTACATCAGCCGTTTCATGAGTTTGCAGGCGGGCGATGTGATCCTCACCGGCACGCCGGCGGGCGTGGGCCTCGGCCAAAAGCCGCCGGTTTATCTGCAGCCTGGTGATGTGGTGATTGCCTCCATCGAAGGTCTCGGCGAGCAGACGCATATGGTCGTGGCGGGCGGAGTATAACTAAACTCCGCCGCGCACTCTGCCTCTCCCTCGGAGGTCGCGCGCGGCGCTCGCGCCGCAGGATAACGCAACCTCAACTCCCCTTCTCGTCGTAGATCTCCGGGAAGAAATAATCCTTCCACGACGAGGCTTTCGTCTTGAGCGTGCCGACCTCCGCCATGAAGTCGGCATATTTCATCGTGTTTTCGGGGGTCAGCGTCCAGCGCACCTGCGGCCCGGCAACGAGCTTGCCGACCATGTCGCGCGGCAATTTCGATTTCGAATCCTCGATCCACAAGGCCGCGGCCGCCGTCTTGTCCTTGTTGACGATCTCGGTCGCTTCTTTGAGCGCGGCCACCAGTGCCTTGTAGAGCACCGGATTGCCCTCGCGGAATTTGGCTGGCGCCCAGACCGCAGTGAATGTGTGCGAGCCGCCCATCACGTCGAATGAATTGAGCACGGTGTGCACCGCCGGGTCCTCAAGCTGCTGGTACTGGAATGGTGGCACGCTGAACGCCGCGGAAATCTGCGCGCCGCCCTTGAGCAGCGCGACGGTGGCATCCGGCGGTGTCATCGACACCGTGAGCGGGTCGAGTTTGGCGAATTCCTTCGTGCCGTAGGCCTTGGCCGCCGCCATTTGCAGCGTGATCGCCTGCACCGAGGAGCGCACGGCCGGCACCGCGATGCGGTCTGAGTCCTTGAAATCCCTAATGGTCTTGATGGCAGGATCGCGCGTATTGAGCAGGAACGGCTGCGAGCTCAGCGCTGAAATGCCGCGCACTTCCTGCGGGGTGTCTTTGGTGCGCGACCACAAGACGAGCAGGCCAGGCACGCCTCCCGAGCCGACATCAATATTGCCGGAGATCAGCGCTTCATTGACTGCGGTCGGTCCGTTGAAGGTGAACCACGACACCTTCAGGTCATTGAGACCGAGCGCCTTGGCATGCTTCTCGATGAGCTGCTGATGCTCCATCACATTGAGCTGTAGGTATCCCATGGAAAATTGCCGGGCGAGACGGATTTCCGCAGCTGCTGCCTGCGACACGCCGTACAGCGCGAGCGCGCCGGCGATCGCGCACAAAATAATCTTGGTACGCATGTGGCTCCTCCCTGCCGCCGCCGATCTATGCGACAGCCTCGATCTTGGCAATGCTGCGGTACCAGTCGAGGATCTGCTCGCCGTTCCAGTGCAGCACGCCCTCGTGCTTGTTCACGTAGTCGTAGATCTGCTCGAGATATTTGATTCGGTGCGGCTGCCCGCTGATGTAGGGGTGG
>DASSLE010000451.1:0-3998 GCA_035689725.1 Pseudolabrys sp. | reverse complement strand
AAAACAGGACTGTGGCGAATGTCCGCTATCGGCACAAAGCTGACAGAAGCACCGTATATGAGAACTGCCGTGCTTGCCGCTGCGTTGGTTTCCGTTCCCGTACTCGGGTCTGCGCAGGGCGAAGACGCTGGCAGGCGTGAGTATGTCAACAGTTGCGCTGTTTGCCATGGCGATAGTGGGAGGGGAGATGGGCCAATCGTAGCGTCTCTCAAGATCGCGCCTGCCGATCTCACAAAAATTCAGAAGAGCAACAACGGTGTGTTTCCCTTTGGTCGAGTTTACGAGGTTATTGACGGTCGGAAAACGATTGCGGCTCACGGATCACGCGATATGCCCGTATGGGGAGACAGGTTTAGAGAGAAGAGTGCAGAGTTGGCGGAATTAGCCTTGAGGTTTGGTATCTCGATAGATGCTGAGGCGCTTGCTCGGGATAGAATACTTGCACTGATCCGCTATCTGTCGAGCCTTCAAGAAAAATAGATAATGTCCGCTATCGGCACTTAGCGGACAATCGAACCGCATCCGCCTTTGTCCGCTATTGGAGCAACAGCGGACATCAGTGACGTGGCCATCAAAAAAGCCCCGGACGATGCCGGGGCTTTAAGTTCAATTCGGTCAAGATGCTGCCGGAAGATTGATTTATTAGGCAGCCTTGACCTCGATCTTCTTCGCGGGCTTTTGGGCCTCAACCTTCTTGGGAAGTGTCAGCGTGAGTACGCCTTTCTTGAAACTCGCTTCAATTTTGTCCGCCTCGACGCTTTCTGGCAGCTCGAAGCGACGCTCGAACGAACCAAAGTTGCGCTCACGCATATAATAATCCTTTTTCTTCTCCTCTTTTTCTTCCTGCTTCTCGCCCTTGATGATCAGGTTGCCGTTGGCGACCGTCACTTCGATGTTCTTCTCATCCATGCCGGGCAATTCAGCCGTGAGCTCGTAGGCCTTTTCGCTTTCGGCGATGTCAACCGCCGGGGTAGCCTCCCATTTTATTACCTCACTTCCCCAAAACGGCTCGACATCAAATAGTGAGCGGGGGGTGGGAAGCCGCCAGAAATCCCGACCGAAATCGTCGAACAGACGATCCATTTCACGGCGGAGGCCCAAGAAAGGGGCCCATGTCTGTGTCGTGGAAGGAAGGTTGGCAGCCTTTTGCTGAACTTTTACAGGGATCTTGGTTACATTTTCAGCCATGGCAAGGTCCTCCATGTATTGATAGGCACCTGTCAGCTGTGATCAGTCGCGCGCAAAGCAACTGCCCTTGGCCAGAAAAATATTTCTGTTGTTTTTGATTCGGATCAAAGCGAACTTTGTGATTGATGGTGTTGAAAACAGGCCGCAACAGCGCGTTCACAAAACCCGCTCACGAGCGCGTCTTCGGGTTCGCCGCTCAGGCCGGCCTGCGCCAGCCACGCAGTCAACGCGTTAATGCCATTCTCGGTCATACTCCGCATTATAAATAAAGATACGCTTTCTGGTCACTCGCCAGTTGGGAAATCCGTGGAAGCAGCGAGTTCGGTCTGCGCTTGAAAACCATCGATGCGCTTGCGCAGTCATTGCGGAGCGAGATCCCCGTACCAGTAAGCGGCGGTCACTCCGCCATTCATGAGAAAGCGACCGTGCGCGTTGTTAGAATTGTCACGAGCGGCCAGTCGTGGCCAACGCCTTATTTGTTCGACGGTGATCACATGAAGTTTTCGCGGCTTTGGCAGACCCCGTGAGGGCTGCATATGATTTTGCACTGGTGCTGATTTTCCACTGCTCCAATGTCCGCTATTAGCACAAAGCGGACAATCCGAACGCACCCGCGTTTGTCCGCTATTGGAGTAACAGCGGACATCAGTGAATTTTGGCCCGGGACGGTTTGTCCGCTAATGACCCAAAGCGGACATCAGCCCGGCTCAACCCCTTCAAGCAGGTACGTTGAGCCGGTACGATCGCCTGCCTGGGGGTTGCGGACGGCGCGAGTTCATCACACTTGTCAGCGGCGCGGCGGTGACGTGGCCGCTCAAAGTGCGCGCGCAGCAGCCGGCGATGCCGGTGATCGGCTTTTTAAGCGCTGTGTCGCCTGGGCCATTCGCGCAGAGGGTCGCTGCATTCCACCAGGGCTTGAACGAAGCCGGTTACGTCGAGGGCCGGAACGTGGCGATCGAAAGCCGCTGGGCGGAGGGGCGATACGAGCAATTGCCCGCACTGGCGGCCGATCTGGTTGGCCGCCAGGTCGTGGTGATCGTGACCTACACCGATGCCGCGGCATTGGCGGCCAAGGCGGCGACGACGACCATTCCCATCGTCTTCATCAATGGCGGGGACCCGGTCAGGGCCGGCATCGTGCCGAGCCTCAACCGGCCGGGCGGGAACGTCACCGGAGCGAGCTTTTTCGGAGTTGATCTGGCGCCGAAGCAGCTCGCACTAGCGCACGAAGTCGTTCCCAATGCGGCCGTCATCGCGGTCCTGGTGGACCAGAACGTTCCGGATGCCGTGGCACAGGTGCCGGCGATGCACGAGGCTTCGCGAACCCTCGGGCTGCAACTCGTCGTGCTGATGGCCCGCACAGCGAGCGATGTCGATACGGCATTTGCGGCCCTCGTGCGCGCGCGAGCCGGTGCACTCGTTGTCGGCACCGGTGCTTTGCTGACCAACCAGCGCAAACAAATCATCGCACTGGCGACGCGCCATGCGCTGCCCACGATCTACCCGTTTCGCGAGTTTGCCGTGGATGGCGGCTTGATTAGCTACGGCAACAACGTTCCGGATACCTTTCGCCAGGGTGGCGTCTATGCCGGGCGGATTCTCAAGGGCGACAAGCCGGCCGATCTGCCGGTCGTTCTGTCCACCAAGTTCGAATTCGTGCTTAACCTCAAGACCGCCAAGGCGCTTGGGCTCACTATTCCGCCGTCGCTGCTCACGCGCGCCGACGAGGTGATCGAATAAAAGCGGAATGTCCGCTATTGGCAAAAAGCAGACATAGAAGACCTACCGGCGAATATCCGCTTTCGGGGGTAAAGCGGACATCGCTCCAACTTGTTGCAATGTCTGCTTTTGACCCAAAGCGGGCATATGCCCATGTGATTCCACTGCTATGTGGCGACGACTGCGTTCAGCATCGGCAGGACCTCGTAGCTTGCTCCGATGCGGGCGAGGACCGCGGGGTCATGTTCGACCAGTTTGCGCATTTGCTCCTCGCTCCACGCGGATCACGCCGAGCCCCCAGGGCCCTTTCGGATCCGCGACGGGTCCAAACACAATGGCAACGCCTTGCCTGAGATGCTCACGCCAATAGGCGGCGTGTGCCTCCATCGCTTGACGTTCCTCTGGCGTCATGTCCGTAACGAAGGTTGGGCGCGGCGCCAGAAGCCGGCAGACGTAGAAGCGCTCAGTGGGTGTTGGCTGCCCGGACGGGTTTGATGCTGCGTCACTCATGTTCATCTTTGTGTTGGATTGCGTAACGATGTTGCCGCCCTCGCGGCGGCGACTCGGTTGAGTGGACGACGCTTGGCAAGAGTTGATGCAACAAGAATGTTGCAAAATTGCGCTACCGAAAGATTGGGTTCCAAAAAACAGTTATAAAGCGGACGTCCGGGAGCCGTCGATCAATGTCCGCAATTGGGGGTAAAGCGGACATCGCGCGGCCTGATCGCCATGTCCGCTAATGACCCAAAGCAGACATCGGCCGGGTCACGCCCGGCCCCTTCCACAGAACTGGCGCGGGTTGGTACGATGCCTCGTCTTGGGCCTTGGGGGCGGCAAATGAGACGGCGTGACTTCATTTCGCTGGTTGCCAGTGCGGCGGCAGTTTGGCCGCTCCCAGGGTATGCTCAACAAGCGGATCGTGTACGGCGGATCGGCGTGCTGATGCCGTTTTCGGAGACCGATGCGGAGGGGAAACTCGAATTGGCGGGGTTTGCGAATCAGCTCCAAGACGTGGGATGGACGGGCGGCCAAAACCTCCGGATCGACTATCGCTGGTCGGCTGGAAATCGAGAGCTGATGCAGACGTTGGC
>DASSLE010000450.1:0-10151 GCA_035689725.1 Pseudolabrys sp. | reverse complement strand
ATCCTATTTGTTACATGGTCCGCCATCATCGGGACGCGGGGTTTCCAGACCTTTTCGTCCTTCTCCCCATGCGGTCGTGGCGGAATTGGTAGACGCACTAGCTTGAGGTGCTAGCGGGGCAACCCGTGGAGGTTCGAGTCCTCTCGACCGCACCACTGAAAAAATAGGTCGCTGATCTCATTTTGATTTCGGCGCTAGCGCGCGCAGCTTTTGGTCAGGTGCGGGAATAGATGTTGCAGATTCGTTCCGACCGGCAATCATTCCCATCGCCTCGATCGCCAAGCGCTGGCGATCAGTCCGAACGCTGTTAGACCGTTATCTAACGCTGGCTAAGCTGAGAAATCAGAGCGAGTAACACGGGGGGCCGCCAACTTCGGCGGCCTCAAAATGAAATTAGTAGCCGCGATATGGCTTGCAGAGGCCGTCCTGAACCGTGTAGTGCGACGGGCAACCGTTCCAAGTCCTCCAACGGCCTGGTGGGTAATAGCCCCGGCCTCCGCGATAATATCTCTCGTCATAATCATAGTACCGCTCGCGATACCGATCACCATAGTACGGACCGGGACGACCAGGGCCGCCGCCATACCACTGCGCCGAGGCGACGCCTGCCGTCCCCACAAGGGACGCGGCTGCCAACAGTAAAAATGCAAGCTTTTTCATCTTGTCCTCCGGGGATCTTAAACGCGAATGCCCCGGATCATGTTCCTTTTTAGATGAATGCCACTAAAACAAAATCAGGCAATTGGGTGTCAAACCTTAAGCGCAGTGATTTGACGCGCGCCATTAAAGCTGTCCTGGCGGCTGGAGTAGGAGGAGAACCATGAAGCTGGAATTTTTATTTTGTGATTTTTTTCGGGATCAGGCGTGAAGGGGGCGGAGACACCCCAAGCGAATTACTCGAGCGTGGCGCTGGCAAGGTAGGCTCGCGGAGTAAAGAAGCAAAATCCGATATATCGTCATCTGCAAACGTCTCGGGGTGCCTCTCGGGCATAGATTGCGATTCCGCCTCCACTCTGAGGATGGCAGTTTCTAGCGCGATCGACTGTCGTATCGACTCTAGTGTAGATAATTGTGGGTCTTGTCTGCGCAATTGCGCAATGAAAACTGTTCGTGCGTGCTCGTACAGTTCTTGGCGAGCCTGAGCGTTGTTGGTTGCCAATCCAGAAACTGCACGGGCCAAAATAGGATAATAATCAGCCATTGCGGGCTGCCTCCGACTTTCACAGTGCGCCCACGATCATGATAAATGTTGCAATGGGGCTTTGGGAACATCTAGCGGTAAAGTAGAACCGCCGCGAGCGAAACGTCAGGCAATGGTCATCTAATTGTCGGACTAGGGTCACCTTCACGAGTAAGCCTTTTGCCAGCAGGAACCACCTCGAGAGGTGATCATGGTTGGCAAAGCCCTTATGTCTTTTGATCCTGAAACCGTAATCCTCTTGAGGGAGACCCTCGACGATGCGTGGGCCTCCCTTCGGCCAGAACAGCAAGCCACAATGCAGAAGACCGCGCTGGCCGAACGTATTCTCAAATCCGCAGCGCGGGGCGAACGTGATCGCAAACGCTTGCGTGATGCTGCGCTAATGGATCTTGCCGCCTAGCAATCCTTGGTAGCCAAAGTGGCAGTCACATCGGGGGCGCATGCTCGAACGGTAACTTCCTGCAAAAAACTTGGGCGACCCAAAAGGTCGCCCAAGTTGCCTCTTAGCGAACAAAAATCAAAGACGAAACTTGCCGCCTTTGACGGAATCTATAACGATCGCGGCTAGGCTTACGGCAACGGAGACCACGAAGGTTACCGTGAATAGCGTGCTCCACATGGCGTCGGCTCCTCGTTGATGCGAGCGCGGGCGGGAAGTCTGGTGCAAGCAACGCGGGAACGCTGAAGAGGTGATATTGGATTTTTATTTTGCGACTTTTTTCGATTAGCGGTGGTAGCATTGGAGAGAGAGAAAAAAATTCAGCCGATATCCGTGCTTTTACAGACGGAGGGTCGGGGGTTTGCACCGGACCCAGTTATTAGTTTTGTGCCTAATGTCGAACGCCGTTTTACCGGAAATTGAAAACGATGTTGGGCCGTAGAGACGGCACTCATTTACCGATGCAAGCGAGCACGAGAACTGTAGGCCGCTCCTTCGGTCGGAAGGTCACGTTGCGTTCGTCTATAAAGCCGATCGCGCCTCCGGGATTGAGCGCGTAGGCATTGAGAATTTGCTCATTTTCTTCGCAACTCGCGCCGCAGGCCGTTTGATCGCAGGGCCGGGCGATGACCCTGATCGCCTGTCCACTGACGCTGGGGCCGGGCGGACCAGCGGGACCGGCGGGGCCGGGCGGACCAGCGGGGCCGGGCGGCCCGGTCTCACCCTTGGCTGGCGGCTCGCTTTGCCCGCACGCGGCCAAGAGAAAGGCGGCTAAGATCACCAAGAGTGGGAGACGCATGAATATGCCCGCCATTAAAGTTTGGATGACGCGTGCTTGCACAAGCCTTCGTGGTTTCAGTGTGAGCAATACATTATCACCGAATAATATACTGGAGGCCCACAATTGAGACGAGCACCGTGAGTGTCAAGCTGAGACAGATGCCGCTAGCTGTAATACTCTTAACGAGAACGAGCCACCGCTGGCTAATGCCGAAATTGGCCGCCACGATTTGACCAAGAGGCGCTTTGACGAACAGTTCCCGCGCGAGGACAAATAACAAATATAGCGCACCCAACACTGCAACCGACGATACCATTTGTTGGGCGACGAAAGCTGCAAACCTGGCGTAGCCAGCAATGAGCGCAATTGCAATCACCAGTAATGCCAGCCAGCCCAAGATGCTCAACCACGCTGTGGTCACGCTTACTCGGTCTAAGCCAATCCTGGCGGCACGTCCAAAGTTCAAGCTGGCGCCGGGAAAAATGTTACGGACGTCAGCGCAGTACTCGAGCATAGCCTAAGCCCGTAAGTTGATATTACGATGGGTCGATTGTGTGCTGGCTGCCGATGAATCGGAACGAAGTCGCATCACCTGCGCACTTGCTAGGGATGTGCGGCTAGTTTCCGAAAGCCTGAAGCAAACGTTGAATTGCTACTCAATTGGCTCCTTAAAATTCACGCACCATTTCGGCTGGAATTGTTTTTTCACTTTAGGCGAGCAGTTGATTTTGCAGCTTTGGGTCACGCAATCCAATAATCCGTCACTTCTGCTTTCGCTCGCGTCGGGTTTGGGTGCTGCGGCGCTTGCTGCTGGAGACAAATTATTCGGGACGGCCCGGGGAGAAGCTTGGGGAACGATCTCGGTCGTCGGAGGCGCAGGCTTGACTGGTTCATCTTGATGAAACCAGTCACCCGATGCACATCCGGCAAGGCCGAGGAGGAGCACAATACCTGGCAGCCGTCTCATTATGCTTCTGCTCACATCCAATTATGGCCGGCGCTCGATAATGTGTGCGAAGTATCAGGAGACTCGCACAGCGAGGACGTGAACGCTACCCTTTGAGTCCTTATTTTGTAAGCTTTTTCGGGAGCCGAGCCATATGCCCCCGACCCAGTTTAGGATTTCCGCCCGATCCTTCCGCGTAGCAATGATCGTCTTAGCTTACGCCATGGGCTTTTGCAGGTATCAAGGCCGCGGTCTCTGCCAAGCGATGGATATCATTCTGCTGTTGATTTTTATTCCTTATTTTGCCTTAGGTCACTCGGAGAAATCATCGGCGACTGTATTCTTATTCGATTGTATTTCGAACGTCGTCGCTGAATCCATCTATGGGCTTTTCGGCAGATTATGCGCGCGTGGTCGATTTAGAGCCATTGGAGGCCGATCTGCCGCATGCAGTTTTGGTTGTCCCGAAACAACCACTCGTGTCAACGTCGAGCCGTTCCAACGACTGACCGTCGCTAGAACTGGCCTTGGCGCCAGTCTGTGGTATAGGCGCCGTAGTCGGGCTCGTGCAGGTTGGCCACCGTAGGCCGTCGGTGCTTGCCCGTGATCACTTTCTTGACGTGGTGACGTAACGCCGGTTTCGCCGGCGCCTCGTGCGCTGTCTTCGTTTGCACGATCCGCGGCCACGACTCTTTGCCGGTGTCCGGCGACGCCATCAACTCAGGCAGGGACCCCGGATGTTCGCCCGCCGCTACGACCTGCACGACATGGTAGTCGCGGTCCTTGAGTTCCTTGAGCAAAATCGGCAGCGCTAGGACGGTGGCCGGGTGAATGTCGTGCAACAGCAAAATTCCATGGCCTTTTTCTTCCAGTCGCCGCATCGCGCGCTTCACGATCTCCTTCGCACCGATGTGCTTCCAGTCATCAGCCACCACGTCCGCACTCCATGTCACCAGCGACTTGGACGCCAGGTAGTTTTCGATGGCGTTGGTTCTGCCCAGACCGGGAATTCGGAAAAATGGCGAGAGCGCCTTCGGATCGCCAAGTGCGGCGTCGACGGAAGCGATGCCGCCATCGACTTGCCGTTCGACGCTCGGCAGCGTTAGGCGCTGGAAGGCGTAGGGGTGGTTCTGGCTATGCGTTCCGATTGTATGGCCCGCATTGTAAATGCGCCGAACGATCGACGGATAAGCGTGCGCCATCTCGCCAACCAGGAAATAAGTGACCTTCACACATTGGGCGGCCAGCGTGTCGAGAATGACGTTGGAATAGGGTGGTATCGGTCCGTCGTCGAATGTGATCACCACCTCATGATCGTTGAGTGGTAACGTTTGCGCATATTGCATCCTGCCGATGCGGCTAAAGTCGCTCGGGCTAATTGTGAGGACGCGGCTGGTGCCGAGCGCATCCGGGTTACCGGGGCATGGCTCTGCTGCGGCCGCGGCGAAGCTTCCGGCCAGCAACGAAAGAACTACGAACAAAACACTGCGCATTAGGCCACCGACCCGCCCACGCCGCCCGCCTCCAACAGGAGGATTCCCGACAATATGGTGTGCGACATTAATGGATGTTTACGCGATGTGAATGCAAAACGGCTTTGTTTTCCAATGTTTTTACTGAGGTGCGGCAAAAAAGCGACGCTATTCCTGGGAGGCGCCGCGGTTGCGGGCGGAGATCACATGTACGACGCTGTAGCCGCGCTGTTTGAGCTCACGCAGGAAGGCCGGCAGCATGTGCGCTGTCTGCGCTTTGGTATCGTGAAATAGCACAATACCGCGCCCAACCTGCTCGATGCGGGAAAGGATGAGGTGCAATTCCTGTTCCGGCGTCATTGGTACCCAGTCGCTCGCCCAGACGTCGGCCCCGAACACGACCAGTCCGCGCTCGCTCATCCGGTCGAGGAGGGCGTGGCTCGAGGCGAAGCCGGGAAAGCGGAAGAATGGCGTTGTCGGCGTACTGCGCCGCTCGCCGTAGAGCGCGAGCTCATCGGCAGTAATGCCGCGGTCGATTTCGGCTACCGCCCTGGCGAACGGCATGCGATCGAGCAGGGGGTGCGAATAGCTGTGATGGCCCACGCTATGGCCCTCAGCCAGAGCTCGCCGCGCGAATTGTGGATGTGCCGCCACATTCCTTCCCAGCAGAAAGAATGTCGCGCGCACGCATTCACTCTTGAGAGCATTCAGAACCTTCGGAGTCGTGCTGGGCCACGGGCCGTCGTCAAACGTGAGCACCAGCTCCTTCGCACGCAAGGGCAATGTTGAAGGGAACTGCTTACGACCCACCCGCGGCGTGCTCTTGGCGTCGACCTCGATCGTTCGCTCGGTCCCCAGCGCGTCCGGATTGCCGGGGCAGGATTCGGCCGCGGCGGTCAAGGGAGCGATGACTGCGGCAATGGCGAGAAGGAGAATGCGGGTCATAGTCGTTCTGGGGCGGGCAATTGACCGCAATGGCTGGCAATCTGCAAGCCCGCGCTTGAACGCGGCGATTACGCGTTAAACATTTGCCCGCACGCGGAGGCGGGCGTACAAGCGGCGCGCTTTCACTGTTTCGCCGGCAGGCTCCGACATGCTCGATCAGAAAAACGAAATCGACACTGAGGCTGCGCAACTGCCGCGCAACAAAGACGGCTCGATCCGCAAAACCTTCGTCAAAAGCGTCGCGCGCGGGATCGAAGCCGCGGATGCGTCGAGCCTGCGCGCGCTGGTCGGCGGCCTGCATGAATCCGACATGGGTGCGCTGATCGAGGCGCTCGACGCCGAGCAGCGGCCGCGCCTGGTTGAACTGCTCGGCATCGATTTCGACTTTACGGCGCTTACCGAAGTCGACGACGTGGTGCGCGAGGAAATCCTCGACGAACTGCCCCCACAAACGGTTGCAAAGGGGGTGAGCGAGATCGAATCCGACGATGCTGTAGCGATCCTCGAGGACCTGCCGACAGAAGAACGCGCCGAGATTCTCGATCAGATCCCGACGTCCGAACGCATTCCGATTACTCGCAGTCTCGAATATCCGGAGGATTCTGCCGGCCGGCGTATGCAGACGGAATTTATCGCTGTGCCACCGCATTGGAATGTCGGCCAGGCCATCGACTACATGCGCGAAACGATGGAACTGCCGGAGCAGTTCTATGAGGTCTATGTGGTGGACAAGGCCGGGCACTTCCTTGGAGCCGTACCGCTTAATCGATTGCTCCGCAGCAAGCGGCCGGTGCCGATTTCCGGGCTGATGGAAAAGGAACGCCCGCGCGTGAGTGCAGCCCAGGACCAGGAGGAGGTCGCGCGCCTGTTTCAGCGCTACAACTGGGTGACGGCGCCGGTACTCGACACGGGCGACCGCCTGGTCGGTGTCATCACCTTCGACGACGTCGCCGACGTTATCGAGGAGGAGGCAGAAGAAGACATCCGCGCCCTTGGTGGCATCACCCACGACGAGGAATTGTCCGACTCGGTATGGACAATCGCGCGCGGCCGCTTCAACTGGTTGTTGATCAATCTCGCCACCGCATTTCTGGCATCGTCTGTGTTAGGCTTGTTCGAGGGTCAGCTGGAGAAAATGGTGGCGCTGGCCGTGTTGGCGCCGATCGTGGCAAGTCAGGGCGGCAATGCCACCACCCAAACCATGACAGTTGCCGTACGTGCGCTCGCGACGCGCGATTTGAGCGATGCCAATGCGTGGCGGGTGATCATGCGCGAGCTCATGGTCGGCCTGCTCAACGGCATCGCCTTTGCTGTCATCACGGGTGTGGCGGCTTACATCTGGTTCAAGGTGCCCGGGCTCGGGTTCGTGATCGGCCTTGCCATGATCTGCAACCTGATCGCGGCTGCGCTCGGCGGAATTCTCATCCCACTCGCTCTACACCGGCTCAAATTCGATCCGGCAGTCGCGTCAAGCCCGTTTGTGACCACAGTGACTGATGTGGTGGGCTTTTTCTCATTTTTGAGCATTGCCAGCCTGTGGTTCGGTCTGCGCTGAAAGGGTGTCGCCGCGGTTACGACTTGTTCACCCTATTTGCTGACCAACGCTTAAAGACCAGTTCGTAACCCTATACCCGACGCTGCCGATTAGGCCGGGAGTATGCGGGTGCATGAGGTCAATACTGTAGCAGCGGGCTTAAACCCCGGCCGCTGGCTGCTGGCTTGGGCGAGGCGAAGGCGCGTCCTGGATTCGCAGGTTATCCTTGGCGGCTCAGCTGCACCTGCAAAACGCATGCTCGTCGTATCTCGTCTAATTATCGCATTTATCATCCTCGCGATGGTAACGACGGGCGAGGCGCTGACAGCGTGACTTTCAGCTTATAGAGTTGGGCGTGCGAGCGGAGGGCGGCGCATGATCCCTAATGCCTGGGCGGGCTTCGATTTCGGCCTCGGGACCGACGTCGACATGTTACGTAAGACGGTAAGCGGATTCGCGCAGGATCGTATCGCGCCCCGGGCTGACGCGATTGATCGCGACAATGTTTTTCCGCGCGACCTCTGGCCGGAAATGGGCGCGCTCGGACTGCACGGGATTACCGTCGAAGAGGAATATGGTGGCTCCGGCCTTGGCTATCTCGAGCATTGCGTTGCCATGGAGGAAGTTTCGCGCGCTAGTGCGGCAGTTGGTCTGTCCTATGGCGCGCATTCCAATCTTTGTGTCAACCAACTCCGCCGCAATGGCAGCGATGACCAGAAACGCAAATACCTGCCCAAACTGATTTCTGGCGAGCATGTCGGTGCGCTGGCGATGTCTGAGCCGGGCGCCGGTTCCGACGTAGTGTCGATGCGCACTCGCGCCGACAAAAAGGGCGACCGCTATGTGCTCAACGGCTCGAAAATGTGGATCACCAATGGGCCGGTCGCCGACACGATGGTAATCTACGCCAAAACCGATCGCACTGCGGGGGCGCGCGGCATCACCGCTTTCATCGTCGAAAGGGGCTTCAAAGGTTTTGCGCCGGCGCGGAAGCTCGACAAACTCGGCATGCGCGGTTCCGACACCAGCGAATTGGTGTTCACCGACTGCGAAGTGCCGGAAGAGAATGTGCTCGGGGCGGTCGGCAACGGCGTCAACGTGCTGATGTCAGGCCTCGACTACGAGCGTGTGGTGCTCGCCGCCGGGCCCTTGGGCATCATGCAGGCATGCATGGATGTGGTGATCCCTTACGTGCACGAGCGCCAGCAGTTCGGCCAGGCGATCGGGCGCTTTCAGCTTGTGCAGGCGAAGCTGGCCGACATGTATGTGATGATGAATGCGGCCAAGGCATACGTGTATACGGTCGCGCGTGCTTGTGACGAGGGCCGTACCACCCGCGAGGACGCCGCTGGCGCGATCCTTTATGCCGCCGAACGTGCGACCTGGATGGCATTGGAAGCGATCCAGTGCCTCGGAGGCAATGGATATATCAACGACTTCCCCACCGGCCGGCTGTTACGTGACGCCAAGCTCTACGAAATTGGTGCCGGCACGAGTGAAATTCGCCGCATGCTGATTGGGCGCGAAATTTTTGAGAAAACGCGGTAGCGCCTTTGCGTCGCTACGCAGGACCGACTTTTACCGCATTAACTTTTCGCCACCACGAATCAGCTAGTGCATTGGCCGACAGCACCAGCGATGGGGATAGCAGTATGATGCGGGTTCGGCTCAAGGCCGACGGGCGGATTGTGGAAGTCATGCCCGATGGGAGCGAAAAAACCGTCGATCACAGCGATCCGGCACAATTCGTGCGTCAGGTACGGGCACGGTCCGGGCTGACGCAGGCCGCGTTTGCCGAACAAATCGAAGTGCCGATCGAGACTGTGCGTAATTGGGAGCAGGGCAAACGTCATCCGCGCGGACCAGCGCGTGCCTTGCTCAAATTGATCGATCAGGCTCCCGACGTGGCCTTTGCCACGCTGGGTGGAAGACGGCGCTGACGCGTCTCCTGGAGACGGAGCAGCCGATCGTTTACTCAGCGGCGGCGGGGACGCGTTCGCGCGGGGAAGAGCGCGCGACTCGCATCAGCAGGAACATCGCGAACAAAGTGGCAATATAGACGATGAGCTGCATCTCGGTCGGCCGGTCGATGTAGCCGATCAGTGTATGAAGCAGCCGGCCGAAAATACTTTTTTCTGACAATAACCAGGAGGTATCCCAGAGAGGGCGGTCGAACGCTACCACCAAGCCGGCGCTATTCAGGAATTGCATGGCTTGTGCTGCCATGCCCGCGGCGAGCAGGGCGATAAGCCAACTCGTCACCGAGAAGATGTGTCGGTTTGGGATCGCCAGCAGACCGAAGTAAGTCAGTGCGGTGAATGCCGCGCCGGCGGCAATGCCGAGAAGCCCGCCAACAACCAGGGCCGCTCCAGAGGTACCTGAGGCCATGATGCCGTAAAGGAATAGCACCACCTCGGATCCTTCGCGTAACACCGCAAGTCCAACAACTATCGCAAGCGCGGTCAGCGGCTTGGCGCCTTCACTCACGGCAGCGCCGACCCGGCGCATTTCGTCTGCGATCTCACGGCCGTGCCGCGCCATCCAGGCGTTGTGCCACATCAGCATGATGACCGCGACGCCGAGCACGCCGGCGTTGAACAGCTCTTGGCCGGCGCCTTGGAATGCATCGGAGATAGCGCCGGCAAACATCGCGACAATGCTGGCACCCAGAACGCCTCCACCGATACCGATCGTGATCCAGCGGCCGCGTCCGATGACGCCGCGCGTTGCCGCCATCACGATGCCGACAATCAAGCCGGCTTCGATAACTTCACGAAAGACAATGATCAATGCGCCGAGCATGATTTATTCCGCGATTACCACGCCCTTGGCG
>DASSLE010000449.1:0-5159 GCA_035689725.1 Pseudolabrys sp. | reverse complement strand
GCGCAAGACCGGCGCCGCGGTCAGTCTTATCAGCGATGGCGACGTTGCGGGCGTGATCCATTGCGCAGAACCCAAAACTGGCATCGACATCTATCTCGGCATCGGGGGCGCACCCGAGGGCGTGCTAGCGGCGGCAGCCCTGCGCTGCATCGGCGGCCAGATGCAGACGCGGCTTGTCATCGATACCGAACAACTGCGCGAGCGCACACTGACGATGGGGATTAAAAATCCCAAACGAAAATACGAAATCGAGGACATGGTGAAGGGCGACTGCCTCTTCGCGGCGACCGGTGTCACGAGCGGCGCCATGTTGAGCGGGGTCAAGTTCGGCAAGGACGTCATCGAAACCGAGACGGTGGTGATGCGCTCGGTGACGGGCACTGTGCGCAGGGTGATAGCGGAGCACCGGCAATTCGATAAATTTTACCTCGACTGATGCTCGCAAGCGTGCGTGATGTGCGCTTGTCCAAATTGCCGATTAATGCGGGCTGGTATGCGCGCGCAGCCTTCGTCACTATATGGAACTTCTGACAACCGATTCTCGACGGGACGGTCTGCTCCCGTGTAATGGCTTACGACGATGGCGCTGCCAGCAATGCAGTTCAATCCTGGTGACCGCTGTTTCCTCGGCGTTGAACAGTCTTTGACAGGGCGGGCATGGCGCGACCGCCTCGATGAGCGTGGATCGGCGCGGGCGTTGACAATTGCGCAGCGTCACGGCCTCGACGAATTGCTCGCGCGTGTCTTGGCCGGCCGAAATGTGGACGTGGATGAGGTCCAGAGCTTTCTCGATCCCACCATCAAGCGGCTGATGCCGGACCCGCACACGTTGACCGATATGGAAGCAGCATCGGTGCGCATCGCCGACGCCGTCATGCGTAGCGAAAGTATCGCCATCTTCGGCGATTATGACGTCGATGGCGCGACTGCCTCAGCGCTGCTCTGCCGTTACCTGCGCCATTGCGGGTTGGATCCAATCGTCCACATCCCGGACCGTATCTTTGAGGGTTACGGCCCGAATGTGGATGCCATCCGCTCCTTCGCCGAACGCAGCACAAAACTACTGATCACAGTCGATTGCGGTGTCACCAGCCTCGAGCCGCTCGCCGAAGCGAGAAAGCTCGGTCTCGATACCATGGTGATCGATCATCATCAGGCGGACGAAAAGCTTCCCGAAGCTGTGGCCATCGTCGATCCGAATCGGGCCGACGACCTGTCCGGCCTCGGGCATCTCGCTGCGGTTGGGCTGGTGTTCCTGACATTGGTCGCCGTCAGTCGCGAGTTGCGTCAGCGAAATTTTTGGACCGGCGCCCGGGCTGAGCCTGATCTACTCTCGCTCTTGCATCTTGTGGCGCTCGGTACCGTTGCCGACGTGGTGCCGCTGCATGGTCTCAATCGCGCGTTCGTCGCCAAGGGACTCATCGCACTCAGGCGCCGCGAGCACCCGGGCGCGACAGCGCTTATGGATGCGGCGCGTCTTTGCGGCCCCCCCGAACCTTGGCATCTCGGATTTCTGTTGGGTCCGCGCATCAATGCCGGTGGGCGCATCGGCCAGGCCGATCTCGGCGTGCGCCTTCTTCTGGAGGAAGATCCGAGCGAAGCTGCACGCATTGCCGCTGAACTCGATCGATTGAATCGTGAACGCCAGCAGATCGAGCAAGCGACACTTGCTCAGGCCGAAGCCGAGGCACTCGCAGCGCTCGGATTGGAAGAGAAGGGTGCCGTGGTTGTCACTGCCGCGGAAGGTTGGCACCCAGGCGTGGTCGGGTTGGTGGCGGCGCGCCTGAAGGAGCGCTATGGCCGTCCGGCCTTTGCGATTGCGCTTGAGCCGGGCGGAACCGGCACGGGTTCGGGCCGCTCGATCGCCGGCGTCGATCTTGGACAAGCGGTGCGGCGTGCGGTGCAGGAAGGCATTTTGCTCAAGGGTGGTGGTCATGCCATGGCCGCCGGCGTGACTCTGAAGAAAGACGCGCTTGGCGCGTTCCGCGCTTATCTCGAGGATGCGTTGGCGGTGCCGGTCGAGGCGGCACGGCGTGATAGTGCACTGCTGATTGATGGTGCGATTGCGGCCGGCGGCTTCAATCTTGTACTCGCAGACCTGCTGTCTCGCGCTGGGCCGTACGGTGCCGGCAATCCCGAGCCATTGTTGGCGCTGCCGGCACATACGCTCGCCTATGCCGACCCTGTTGGCGAAAACCACATCCGTGCACGCTTCCGGTCCGGCGATGGGAAGTTCGTGAATGCGATCGCCTTCCGTGCCGTCGGCCATCCGCTTGGCAAGGCGTTGCTAGATAGTCGTGGCCGGGTCGTGCACGCCGCTGGCCAAATTGCCGTCGACCGCTGGCAAGGCGAGAAACGTGTCCAGCTGCGGCTGGCGGACCTGGCGGCGAGTTAGACGGCGCGCCAGCTGGCAAGCGCGGAAATAGTGATAAACTTATTGATTAGGGCGATTCGTCCGCTTGAGTTCGCGTAGGCGTGCTCGCGAACCATCGAAACGATGCCTGTTTAGGGGGCGCCCATGCCACTCGGTTTCCATTTAGCTGCGTTGGAGCCGGCCGCGCACCAAGAGGTTGGCGCGCATGACGAGCGGCGCGAACGGCTCGTCACCATGCTTGCTGCGTCGCTGGCGGTGCTGATCGTGGCCGCTATCGCCGTCTTGATGGGGATGGCCTGAGACTGCGCCGATTTGGCGCCGTTGCCTTTGTATTGTCCAGGTCGGTTTCGAATGCCTTGCGCGCGTTGGACGCGAACTGCCTCTGCCACATCACGATCAAGATGCCAGCGGTGGACAGTGCGAAAGGCACTGGACCCAGGAACCAGCCCAGATAACCAAGTGCAAAGAAAAAGGCGCGCTGGCCGCGATTGAAATGGCGGCCGGCATCGGCACAAAGACGCGCCGCGCGATGGGCGAAAGCCTGGGCCGTCGGCGTGTTCTTCTCAGCAGGTTGTGGTGCGGCGCCGACCATGATGGCGAAATAATTGAACAGCCGGTAGGACCAGGCGAACTTGAAGAATGCGTAGATGAAGATCACGATCAGTCCCATCATCTTCAGATCCCACAATCCACGCGACGGCGTGGCGCCGAAAGGCAACAGCGACATCACCGATATTATTTCCTCGCTTGAGTGCAGCAGTGTTAGCGCGCCACCGATGGCAATCAGGCTCGTGGAGGCGAAGAATGCTGTGCCGTTTTGCAACGCGGCTGTGACCTGTGCGTCGACCATACGCATGTCGCGCGCCAGCAATTGCACCATCCATTCGTCGCGATAGCCGTTCATGAGCGCGTTGAGGCTGGTGCGGCCTTTCGCACTCCTTTCGATCACAATGGAATAGACAATCCAGGCGCCAAGAAACCAGGCGAAGGCGGCGAGATCAGGCAAAGTGAGGGCTGTCATGGGCTTCGAGTCGCTCTTCGCAGGTAATGGTGCCTGCTTGCGGGGCGAGCATCAACCGGTCGACTTGAGTGCTGCGGTGCGCTCTGCCAGCATGCGGGTGCAAGGAGACAAGCAATGCCGCAGACAATCACGACCGGATACAAGGCCTTGTGTGAGGCTGCTGAGCGCGAAATAGAGACCTTGCCGATCGAGCAGGCCGTCAAACTTGCCGGTCGCGATGACACCGTGCTGGTCGATATTCGCGACATCCGCGAATTGAAGCGCGAGGGTCGGGTGCCGGGTGCCTATCATTGCCCGCGCGGGATGCTGGAGTTCTGGATTGATCCGAAAAGTCCCTATCACAAACCGGTTTTCGCCCAGGACAAGAAATTCGTGTTCTTCTGTGCCGGGGGTTTGCGCTCCGCGCTGGCTGCTCAGACGGCGCAGCGTATGGGGCTCAAACCCGTTGCGCATATCCAGGGTGGCTTTGACGCATGGAAAAAAACCGGGGGGCCAGTCGAGGTAGCGGATCCTACGCCTGGTGAGAAGAAGGGATGAGATTCATTCTCCTCCTTCGCGGCAGACATCAGCAAAGTTTGCTTGTCGGATGACACGGCGCTGCGCACCTTCGCGCGCATATGTTGGATGACTTTGGACTGCCATGATGCTGACGCTGATTATTGGTAACAAGAACTATTCGTCATGGTCGTTACGGCCGTGGATCGCCATGAAGGTCGCTGGCATCGCCTTCGAGGAGAAGCTGATTCCGCTTTACGAGCCGGGTAGCCGCGAGCAGATCCTGCAATATTCTCCGGCTGGTAAGGTGCCGGTGTTGATCGATAACGACCGGCACATCTGGGAATCGCTCGCGATCCTCGAGTATCTCGCAGAAAAATTCCCTAACGCGAGCTTATGGCCGCGTGATGTACGCGCGCGCAGTCATGCTCGCGCAGTTGCCACAGAGATGCATGCAGGCTTCCAGGCCCTGCGTAAGAATTGTCCGATGAATCTTTGGCTGCCGGCCAGGTCGCGGCCGCAGCCGGACGATGTATTAGAAAATGTTCGGCGCATCGAGTCGCTGTGGAGCGATTGTCGCACGCGTTTTGGGCAAGGGGGGCCGTTTTTGTTCGGTGCTTTCGGGACAGTCGATGCGATGTATGCGCCAATAGTGTCGCGCTTTCACACTTACGGGGTGGATGTTGGCAAGATCTCGCGCAGCTATATGCACGCCGTTATGGCGCTGCCGGCCTGGGGCGAATGGCGCGCCGCGGCGGTCAAGGAGCCGTGGATTATGAAGGGCAACGAGCGGGATTGGCCCTTGGTGCGCGGTGTCGCGGTGCAATGAGCTTTCGACTCGCACGCCACTCAGACCAGCACATTTTCTTTCAGCCGCTGTACCAGTTCCTTAATAAACGGCCGCTGTCCCGACAAAATTTTTCTGCGAGCGGTGGTGAGACCGAAATAGGCGACGCGGTCAACCTCGGGAAAATTCTGATGTTTGCCCGAGTGCGGCGGCCATTCCATTTCGAACATATTGCTGGTGAAGACGCTGAGGTCAAAATCGGCCTCGAGCGCAAAAGCATGTACCGTCTTCCCGCTCTTTTGACGTAGCGGTGTGAGCGCGAAGAACGGCCCCGCCGCAACGAGGCCGGTTTCCTCGTTGAATTCACGTTTGGCGCAGGCAAGCAGATCGCCGGATTCGATGTTACCTTTGGGAATTGACCAGGTGCCGTCGTCTTTGTTGCGCCAATAGGGACCGCCAGGATGAGCCAGCAGCAGTTCGAG
>DASSLE010000448.1:0-6283 GCA_035689725.1 Pseudolabrys sp. | reverse complement strand
GCTCACGTTTTGCGCGTACGCCTTGGGTGATGCGCCATTAAGAAATCCGATCACCGGCACAGTCGGCTGCTGGGCGCGTGTGGCGAGCGGCCACGCCGCCGCGCCACAAATCACGCCGCCTCATACTGACCTCAAGGGTAGCGATGTTATCGGCTCGGACCAAAGAAGTGGAGGGGCTAGTGATGTCCGCTTTGGGTCAGAAGCGGACATATGCGCCGCAAAAGCCATGTCCGCTTTAGCCCCAATAGCGACCGCGAAAGCGGATTCCGGCAAACGTCATGTCCGCTTCACCCCGAAAGCGGACATGTGCGGTGCAGCTAGGGATGTCCGCTTTGGGCCAATAGCGGACTCATGCAGCGCAGCGAAGTGGTTATTCGATCACCTCGTCGGCGCGGGCGAGCAGCGCGGGCGGCACGGTGAGGCCGATTGCTTTCGCTGTCTTTAGATTTATTGCGAGCTCGTACTTCGTTGGCGCCTGGACTGGGAGATCGGCCGGATTCTCGCCCTTAAGGATGCGATCGACATAAGTCGCCGCTTGCCGGTACTGGTCGACAAAATCAGGACCGTAGGAGATCAAGCCCCCGGCCGCGACAAAGAAGCGTCCATAGTAGATCGCTGGAAGCTTGTGTCGCGCCGCAAGCGTAATGATTAGGTCGCGATGACGAATCGACGAGCCGCCCGATGTCACGACCAAGCCGCCGTTCGACCGCCGCGCAAACGCTGCCACAGCGCGCTCAATCTCAGCCGAGTCATTCACGTTGACGGGGATCACCTCTACCCTGAGCGAGGATGCTAATGCCTGAATGACCGCAAACTCCGAGTTTCCCGAGCCTTGTGTGGGATCTCGAAGGACCGCGGCCCGGGTCACGCCGGGCGCAATCTGCTGCAGCAACTCCAACCACTTTCCGCCTATATTGAAGTCGTTCGCCATAAAACCGGTGACGTTGCCGCCAGGTCGCGCAAGGCTATCGACCAAGCCGCCCCCGACTGGATCAGCGGCGACCGGGAACACGATTGGTAAAGTGCGGGTCGACTGTAACAAGGGCCGTACAGTCGAGGTGCCATGCGCAAGAATGACGTCTGGAGCGAGCACGACCAAATCGGCTGCGTTCTTACGAATCTCGCCGGCGTTGGCCGTGGCCCATCGTGTGTCGATCTGCACGTTGCGGCCGATGCTCCAACCCAATTTCTGCAACTCCTGCAAGAACGCTCCTATGAATGTTTGAAATTGTGCATCGGCCGGCGTCGCGGGCAGCAACACACCGATGCGCCGCAAACGCTCGTGCTGCTGTGCGCGCGCAGCGAGTGGCCACGCGAATGCAGTACCGCCGAGAAGAGTGATGAACTCGCGCCGCTGCATGTGCCCCCTGAGAACACGCCGTAAAGGCTTAAAGCCTAGCACTTTGCGACGGGGCGACGAGTGGGCCAATGTCCGCTTTGGGTCATTAGCAAACAAACCGTCACGGGCCAAAATCCACCGATGTCCGCTCTTGTCCAATAGCGGACATTCCACGCCTAGCAGATTTTTGCGATGCAGCAGATCTAGCAGACTCTTGGAAAATAATCGGGCCTTCCTACATATAGGAAAGTCGCGCGGGCTCGCCCGGCGCCGGCTCCCATTCCATCCGATGGTTTATCTCAAGCCGGCAGCCGCCCGCCTGTTGCCGCGACCGTTCGTAGTGGTGAGTGTAATGTCGCATCGTCGTCGCCGCGTGTTCGTCGATACGCCTAAGGGGCGCCGGAGCGCCGGCTTCACCGTGCCCGAGACCGCCGACGCCGCCGACGTGTCGATGCGGCTGCGCGAGCGCGGCTGGGCGCCATACCGGCTGCGTCTCGACTCTGAGCAGCACGCCTGGGTAGCCGTCGTGATCGACTGGCAGCGCGCCGCCTGATTTCCTCACTACCTCGCGGCCTTGAACAGCCGGTCGGGATTTCCGGTACCGATCACGATGTCGTAACAGTTGGGTGGGCCGAACACAATTTGCTTACTTCCCAGCAATCAAAAATGCCGCTAACATTCAAGCAGGATCGCGACACATCCGGGAAATCCCGGACCCAAGCCGATCTCTCACGCACTTGGATCGAAGGATGCTTCCCGGCTGTTCGCAGCAACAGGGAGCTATTGATCATGTGCGACTACAGCCTTCATTTTGTCGCATCGCGCCCAGCACGCGTGGGCGACAAGCTAGTCTCGACCCGATTTCGTACCTCGCTGACGCGCGGCTTTGCCGCCATCGACGGGCCCGACGTCGCCGTTTGCCTGCTGCCTGGGACCGAAGTTGCGTTTGAGCGGGACGTGGAATGCGATGGATTATTCCGCTTCTTTCGTGGTCGTAGTCTCAAGCAGAAGCTCGCGCGCTTTCGGCAGATCAATCTAGACGAGCCGACTATGCATCACGACGCGCTGGAGTTCCCCGATGGGGAGATTGCGCTGGTCACGGAGCTGCGCGAGGGTCAGCACGCCACCGTGTTGCAGCTGCCGGCGCCGGAGCGGGTGCCGCATGAAGCGGAACTCGTGCGCAAGCCGGCTTCTATGACCGCCTGATCCGGGCAGTTTAAGACTCGGTTTTAGCTCGCCGAGCGCCGTTGTCATGTTCATAGCCGCGACAACCCGGAGGCAGGTCGGCTACCCCATGCTACCTCCGGCGGAGGCCACGAACCCAGACAAGAGCTTTTGCCCAGAAAGGAGGATGCCATGCCTCACACCCTAGTTCCCAGCGATCACGTCGAGGGTGCACCGGTCTATGGCTTGGACGGGGCCAAGATTGGCACGATCGAGCGCTTGATGCTTGATAAGCGATCCGGAGTGGTCGCCTATGCAGTGGTGAAAACACGTGGACGCTTCGGTGGTGACCAGCACTACTATCCGCTATCTTGGGTAACGCTAAAATATAATCCCTCGCACAAGGCTTATGAAGCCGACGTGACGCTCGAAGCGCTTCGCAGTGGGCCGTCTGAGCTCGACGGCGAAGCGTTCGACTGGGGCGATCGGTCGCGACCCTATCAACATCCCCTTTACTGGGGCGTGTAGCGGTTGCAGTAGCAGCACTGCGAAAAGCACTTGGAAAACCTTCCGTTCACGCAGTGCGCACGAGCTTGATTGATGGCGACGGCAGTTTTCTGAGCCGAAACTGCCGATGTGAATGAGGCCGGCTTGCCTTGCCGACATTTCGCTAGACTCCCACGACACGCACCGAGACCAATAAGGAAATCGCGCCGCCTCATGTCCGCCCACCAAAGGCTCGAACAGAGATGTGCAAAATTAGATGGTGCGCAATGGGACGGGCTTGACTTGGATCAAGGGCGGCGACCGATCAGGCAATGTCGGTTTTGGGTCAAGAGCAGATATTCGCAGTGCAATAGACCATGTCCGCTTTCCCAGCGGACATGTGCGGTGCAACTAGCGATGTCCGCTTTGGGCCAATAGCGGACATCAGACATTGCTTTATTCGATCACCTGATCTGCGCGTCCAATGAGTGTGTTTGGAACTTTGAGGCCGAGCTCCTTGGCGGTTTTTAGGTTTATGTATAGCTCGACCTTGGTGGCCTGCTGGACCGGCAGATCTGCGGGCTTCTCGCCCTTGAGGATGCGGTCGATGTAGTTAGCGGCGCGGCGCGATTGATCGACGATGTCAGGCCCATAGGACATCAAACCGCCTTCAGAAACCATGTTATGAAAAGGATACACCGCGGGCAGCCTTAACTGGGCCGCAAGCGTGATAATGAGGTTGTACCCAGCCGGTAGCGACGCCGCGTTCGGGGTCAAAATGAGGCCGCCATTCGGAGAGCGGGCAAAGGCCTTGACGACCCGCTCAATCTCGCGAGCATCGCGACGGCTATCGACGGGAGTCACCTCCACTCTCATCGACCGCGCTTCGGCTTGGATGGCACTAAATAAAGCCACCCCGACAGGATTATCGGGATTTCGAATGATCGCCACTCGCGTCACGCTCGGTGCAATCTCCTTAAGCAGCTCAAGCCATTTTCCGCTCAAGCTGTATTCATAAATCATAAAACCAGTAACATTGCCGCCCGGTCGAGCAAGGCTATCGACAAACCCAGCACCAACCGCATCGGTCACGCCTACAAATACGATCGGTACGGTGCGGTTCACTTGTTGCAAAGCCGTCACGCTCAGGGTGCCGCTGGCGAAAATAATATTCGGCGCGAACGAGCCTAAATCCGCCGCACATCGGCGTTCGCGGTCGACATCGTCAGCACCCCAGCAGACGTCGACACGGACATTGTCACCATCGATCCAACCCAACTGTTGCAGGCCCTGCTTCAATTCCCTGAGGCGAGCCTGACCTTCTGGGTCATTCGCGGCCCGGTTCATGAGCACTCCGATACGCGGCGTCTGCTCAGCGTGTTGCGCACGCGCAGCAAGCGGCCACGCGACTGCCGCACCGCCGAGAAGCGTGATGAAATCGCGCCGTCCTAGCTGATTGAAGCGCATGTGCCCCCTGCCGGTTCGGTGGCTGCACAGCATTCTGCGCAATCAAGATGAAGTGTATCGGGTCATTAATATTGAAGTGTCACGCCATTCCGAATGCAAAATATTGATCTAGGTCAACACATGAACGGTGGCGACGGGGTGGGCGAGAATCCCACAAACTGGCCTCAGACGTTGATCATGCCAATGTCCGCTTTGGGTCATAAGCGGACATTTGCGATGCGAAAAGGCATGTCCGCTTTACCCCCAATAGATCTTAGCGGCTCAAACGAGTACTTTGATAGGTGCTGAAACCGTCATCAAAACCATTGCCGCAGTGCACAGCCGATGTCCGCTTTAGGTCAATAGCGGACTCATGCACTGCACCAAAAAGGATTGTTATTCGATCACCTCGTCGGCGCGGGAGAGCAGTGCTGGCGGTACGGTGAGGCCAAGCGCCTTGGCGGTTTTGAGGTTGATCACGAGCTCGAACTTGGTCGGCTGCTGGATCGGCAAGTCCTCGGGCTTCTCACCCTTGAGGATGCGATCGACGTAGGCTGCCGCTTGTCGGGATTGGTCGAAGGGGTCTGCGCCATACGACACCAGGCCACCCTCTTTGACGAAATACCGAAACGGGTAGGCCGCAGGAAGGCGGTGCCGGGCCGCTAGTGCGATAATCAGTTCGCGATGATTATTAGTGATGGGACCTGGTAGCACAATCAAACCGCCGTTCGGCTCACGTGCGAAAGCTTCGATCGCGCGCTCAATCTCGGCAGGGTCTTGCACGTCGGTCGCAGTCAAGCTCACCCCAAAAGACTGGGCCATCGCCTCGACTGCGCGCCACATCGCGACGTGAGGTGGTTGCTCAAGATTCAGAATGACCGCCACACGACTGACCTGGGGCACCACTTCCTTGAGTACCTCCAGCATCTTCCCGCCCATAGAGAACTCGCCCAGCGTGAATCCGGTGATATTGCCGCCGGGCCGAGCCAGACTTGCGACGTAGCCGCTGCCGACTGGATCGTACACCGTCGTGAAGACGATCGGGATGCTGTGGGTCGCCCGCTTTAGCGACAGCAACCCCAACCCGCCACTGGTCCAGATCAGGTCTGGCTTCAGGCCCACGAGTTCGGCTGCGTCAAGCCGCATCCGTTCGGAATCCTCGGCTCCATAGCGATAGTCGATCACAAGGTTGGCACCTTCCCTCCACCCGAGCTTCTGGAGGCCCTGCACAAACACCGCTACCCGACGCTGTAATTCCGGATCGCCCTCATTGATGTACTGGAGCACGCCGATACGCCGCATCCGCTCGGGCTGCTGCGCACGCGCAACGAGCGGCCACATCGCCGCCGCTCCGCCGACAAGCTTGATGAACTCGCGCCGCTTCATTGCCGCCGCCAAAGCTCGGAGAAGGCACCGTGCTTACCTAGTATACCCCAATGGGGTGACGTTCGCTTCGGGTCATTAGCAGACATTTCGCGTGCAATCGGCATGTCCGCTTTACCCTCAAAAGCGGACATTCGGCGACACCTCTTCAATGTCTGCTTTGTGCCAATAGCGGACATTCGAGAAATCAGCGAAAAGCTGTCCATACTAGGATCACAACTCCGAGGACGGCAAGCGCCAATAGCACGTCACCGATCATCATCTCGCCCGATCACGTCGATTGCTCGGATACGCTGACACGTCCGCGTTGCGCCAGAAGCGGACTTCATCGCGGGCAAAATTACCTCGAACGCAGAAGAAAGTGCCCATTTTGCTCAGTCACGATTTCAAGACGTTGCCTTATGTCGCCAGACAATGTCGGATAGTCTTTCACAGGCATGACGAAATACTGTTCGCCTCTATTTA
>DASSLE010000447.1:0-3149 GCA_035689725.1 Pseudolabrys sp. | reverse complement strand
GCAGCGATCGCAGCGCGCTATGCGCAGAAGACGCACGGGGTCGAGCGCGCGGCTGTGGCCGACTTCGACGTACACCACGGCAACGGCTCGCAAGATATTTTCTGGGCAGACAAATCCGTGATGTACTGCTCGACCCATGAGATGCCGCTCTATCCCGGCACCGGTGCGATTGGAGAACGTGGTGAATTCAACACCATCGTCAACGCACCGTTGTCAGCTGGCGATGGCGGCGACGCGTTCCGCGAGGCATTCGAGACTGTAATTCTCCCGCGTCTGCGCGAATTCAAACCCGACATTCTTATCATCTCAGCCGGTTTCGATGCGCACACGCGCGATCCGCTCGCCAACCTCAATCTGGTGGAAGCGGACTTCTCGTGGGTCACCAAGAAACTGATGGAGATCGCGGACACAAGCGCCAAGGGGCGCGTCGTCTCATTGCTGGAAGGCGGCTACGATTTGCAGGGTTTATCGCGCTCGGTCGCAGCCCACGTCACCGCGCTGATGCACGGCTAAAAAATCCGCGCTATCTTTGCCACCTTGCGACCACTTAGGATGCATGTCACGAACCGCCCGGACACCAGTATGGCCGAGAATAACAACGCCGACGTCAAGAAAATGCCCTTCGAGCGGGCGATCGAAGAGCTTGAATCGATCGTCAAGCGCCTGGAAGAGGGCAAGGTGCCGCTTGAGGAATCGGTCGCAATCTACGAGCGCGGCGAGGCTCTAAAGAAGCGCTGCGAGGAGCTATTGCGTCAGGCGGAAGCGCGGGTCGAAAAGATCACTCTCGATACCAATGGAAAACCGACCGGCAGCGAGCCGCTCGACGTGGATTGACGCCACGCCCTGTTCGAAAGAATCGCCGCCGAGCAGCCCAAAATGGGGCCGTGATAAGGCATTGCGCGCGCCTGTCGAATTGCTTGTCATGGCAAATTTAGTATAAGTCAGTCTCGCCCGCCCGGTTTGGGCACCGGCACCCGCCGGCGCTGATCAGGTTCGTTCGGAGTTTCTCTTGTCCGAGTCTTCCAAGACACCACTTCTCGACCGCGTTCACTTTCCGCGCGATCTCAAAAATCTGTCGGCCGAGCAGCTCAAGCAGCTCGCCAATGAGTTGCGATTCGAGACCATTGACGCCGTCGCCAAGACGGGCGGCCATCTCGGGGCAGGTCTCGGCGTGGTCGAGCTGACGGTAGCGTTGCACTATGTGTTCGACACGCCATCCGACAGGCTGATCTGGGATGTCGGCCACCAGGCCTATCCGCACAAAATTCTCACTGGCCGGCGCGACCGCATCCGCACGCTGCGTCAGGGTGGCGGCCTGTCCGGGTTTACCAAACGCGCCGAGAGTGAGTACGACCCGTTCGGCGCAGCCCATTCCTCCACATCGATCTCCGCCGGCCTAGGCATGGCGGTGGCGCGCGATCTTGCTGGCAAAAAGCACAACGTCATCGCCGTCATCGGCGATGGTGCCATGTCAGCTGGCATGGCTTACGAAGCTATGAATAATGCCGGCGCGCGCAATGAACGGCTTGTCGTTATTCTCAACGACAATGACATGTCGATCGCGCCGCCGGTCGGCGCCATGTCGGCTTATTTGTCGCGATTGCTGTCGGGACGCACCTATCAGAAACTGCGAGACGTGGGCAAGCAACTCACCGCCCATTTGCCCAAGCGGCTCGACGAATTCATTACTCGCGGTGTTGAGCATGCCCGGGGCTTCTGGACTGGCGGCACGCTGTTCGAGGAACTCGGTTTCTACTACGTCGGCCCCATCGATGGACATAATCTCGACCATCTGCTCCCGGTGCTACGTAACGTGCGAGACGCCGAGGCAGGACCAATCCTCGTGCATGTGGTGACGCAGAAGGGGAAAGGCTACGCGCCGGCGGAAACCTCCGCCGACAAATATCATGGTGTGGTCAAATTCGACGTCGCCACCGGTGCTCAGGCAAAATCGAAATCGAATGCGCCACAATACACAAAGGTTTTCGGCGAGAGCTTGGTCAAAGAAGCGCGCAAGGACGACAAGATCGTAGCGATCACCGCAGCGATGCCATCTGGCACCGGCATCGACCTGTTCGCGAAAGAGTTTCCCAGTCGCTGCTTCGATGTCGGCATCGCCGAGCAACATGGTGTAACTTTTGCCGGGGGTCTCGCCGCCGAGGGCTTCAGGCCATTTGCTGCGATCTATTCCACCTTCCTGCAGCGCGCGTATGACCAGGTGGTGCATGACATTGCCATCCAACGCTTGCCGGTTCGCTTCGCTATCGATCGCGCCGGACTCGTTGGTGCCGATGGGCCGACTCATGCTGGAGCATTCGACGTCGCCTATCTCGGCTGCCTGCCTGGATTCGTTTTGATGGCGGCGGCAGACGAGGCCGAGCTTGTGCACATGGTCGCGACAGCAGCTGCGATCGACGACCGGCCAAGCGCGTTGCGCTATCCGCGCGGCGAGGGCCTCGGCGTGCCAATGCCAACAGAAGGCAAACCCCTCGAAATCGGCAAGGGCCGAATCGTGCAGGAAGGCCACAAGGTGGCGCTGCTCTCATATGGCGCGCGACTCGGCGAATGCCTTAAGGCGGCCAAAGAGCTTACAGCACTTGGTCTGTCGGCCACCGTGGCGGATGCGCGCTTTGCCAAGCCCCTCGACGTCGACCTGCTTGTACGGCTCGCGCGCGAGCACGAGGTGCTCGTCACAATTGAGGAAGGTGCTATTGGCGGCTTCGGGAGCTACGTTTTGCAAGCGCTGGCCGAGCAAGGCCTGCTCGATCAGGGCCTGCGCGTCCGCTGCATGATCCTCCCGGACCAGTTTATCGATCAGGATACACCGGCCGCGATGTACGCGGCGGCCGGCCTCGACGCTCACGCAATCGTCGCCAAGGTGTTCGAGGCATTGGGCAAAGACGTCGGCGCCGAGACAGTCAAGCTCGCCTGACGGCCATTAGTGTCTCTTCTTACGGGGTACTTTCTTCCCCTTTTTGCGCGCTTCCGAGAGACCAATAGCTATAGCTTGCTTGCGGCTCTTGACCTTCTTGCCGCTGCGTCCGCTCCTGAGTGTGCCCCTCTTGCGCTTCTTCATCGCGCGCTCGACATCTTTCGAGACACCTTTCGAATATTTACGTGCCATACTTCTCCTCCTTAAACCGACAATC
>DASSLE010000446.1:0-24176 GCA_035689725.1 Pseudolabrys sp. | reverse complement strand
CTTTTCACGCGCGACTGCGTCGGCGATCTGCAAAAGCTCGAGCCGGTTGGCGCTGACAGCCATAGCTCACACTCCTCCTTTGGCGGCAGGCCTCTGCGGCCGATGCCTTGATTGTCTCTCTTTGCGTCGTTCTTCCATCCGCGCCGCGCGTGCTTCGCGTTTGGCGGACTTTTCTCTTCGTAAAGCTTCTGTCACCAGCTCGTCGGTGAGTACGAGCTTGGCTTCGCACATCTCCTCGATCGGGAGCAGCACCTCGGTCTCTTCGCCATCCACCGCGTCGTCGCGGCGGATGCGTGCGTTTCCGCCTTCGGTTCCGACGAGCTCGCCGCGGAAACGCTTGCGGCCATTGACCGGAATTTCCATCTCGATCTTGACCAGATGACGCGCATAGCGATCGAAATCGGATTTGCGCACCAGGGGCCGGTCGATACCGGGCGAGGAAATTTCGAGCCGATAGGCGCGATCGATCGGATCGGCCATGTCGAGCACCGGCGAGAGCGCACGAGATATTGTCTCGCAGTCTTCCACAGTCATGCTCCCGTCTGGCCGTTCCGCCATGATTTGCACGGTACAGCCTTCGGCAGCGGAGACTCGTACCCGCACCAGCCAATATCCGAGCTGTTCGATGACCGGCTCCACAATTGTTGCGACACGCGCGGGCAACCCCGGCTCGATGATGAGCCGCGGTTCGCTCGGCGCGGCAGTGAAAGCCGCATGTGTCTGCAACGTGTCGCTTGTCGCCATTTGGTAACAAAAAAGAGCGGGCCCCGCAGGACCCACTCTCAAAACCGTTCGGTCATGAGGGTGTCTAGTAACGCTGGTAAATATAGCGATTTCGCGGACGCACGCAAGGGTGGGAACTGCAATAACGACTAACCCTTCGTTCAGAATCTACCCTTAAATTGCGTAAAATCGCCTACACCGTCGATTTTATAGCGTTTTACAGGTTTCGTATGGGTGTTCCAGCGTCGCTGCTTCCCGAGTTGGAAGATGTTGTTCGGCATGGTTCGGCGGAAAAGCGTGCGGAGACACTGCGGCGCATCACCACCTTGTTCCTCGACGGCGCGCCCAGCTTCAATGCGGAACATGTTGCGCTTTTCGACGACGCCATCGGCTGCCTGGTCGTAGAGATCGAGGCCGAGGCGCTGGCCGAGCTCGCGCGCCGCATCGCGCCCATTCCCAATGCGCCAGCTGGCGTCGTCAGCGCGCTCGCCAAGAATGATGATATCGCAGTGGCTGGCCCGGTGCTCAAGCAGGCCAGACTTGCAGATCCCGACTTAAAATACATTGCTGAAACGAAGAGCCAGGCGCATCTGCTGGCCATGTCGACACGCCTCGGGATTAGCGAAGCGCTGGCCGACATTCTGGTTGAGCGCGGCGACCGCGAGGTCGCGCGCGCGATTGCCAACAATCAACATGCGCAGCTCTCCGATAACGCGTTCACCGCGCTGGTAAAGCGTGCGGAGCAGGACGGCGTGCTGGCCGAGAAGGTTAGCATGCGGACCGATATTCCACCGCGGCTGTTCCTCCGGTTGCTTATGCAGGCCAGCGAGACGGTGCAACGGCGCCTGCCGGCAAAGGCCAAGCCGGAAACCCAATCCGAAATCCGGCGCATCCTTGCGCGAGTTACCGACGAAGGCGCTGCGAAGGCCGCGCCTCGCAACTACACCGCCGCACTCGCCGCGGTGCGCGCCCTGCATCAAGAGCGCAAGCTTGGCGAAGCCGATATCATCGAATTTGCCAAAGCCGGAAAGTATGAAGAGACGATTGCTGCGCTTTCAACCATGTGCGCAGTGCCGATCGAGGTCGTTGACAGGCTTATGAACGGTGAGCGCGCTGATCCGGTTCTGATTCTGGCGCGCGCTGCCGGATTCGGTTGGTCAACAGCGAAGGCGGTTCTCAACGCTCGGCCTGGCGGAAAACCATCACCTCAGACGCTCGATGCCGCGCGCGAGAATTTCGAACGACTGACCGCCACCACTGCCCAGCGCGTTGTTCGCTTCTGGCAGGTGCGGCAGGGTACTGGCGAATAATCACGTGCAACGGAAAGTGAGATAGGTAGGCTGACGACCCTCGCACTTGGCCTTGGCTTCGTAGCGCGTGCCGGCAAAATTGAGCCAGGGTTTGCGCCAGTCGTCTGCGCATTCGGCGGTCCAATCAAAGTCTGGCGATCGCATGACGCGCGCGAGCGCATAGGCGGCGTAGTCCGCAATATCCGTCGCGAAACGCAACTCACCGTCCTTCTTCAGAATACGCGCGAGCCTCTTCAAGTTGTCATCCTGGATGAACCGCCGCTTCCAGTGTCGCCGCTTCGGCCAGGGATCGGGATAAAGCAGATCGATGCACGAAAATCCTGAATCGGGAAGCCAGTCAAGCAATTCGCTGGCGTCGCCGAAATGAAGGCGGACATTTGCCAGCACGTTCTCGTCGATTGCCACCAGCGCTTTGGCGATTGCATTGACGAAGGCATCAGTGCCGATGAAGCCGGTACGCGGATGGGCTTGTGCCTGAGCGATTAAATGTTCGGCGCCACCGAAGCCAATCTCGAGTCGCAGTTCATCGACCGGTGTTGCAAAGAGCGTGCGCAGATCGGCAGGTGCGGGGTTCGTTATTTCAAGCGCAACGCGTGGCAGCAGCGTATCGAACAATGCTGCCTGGCGCGGCTTGAGCGGGTGCCCTTTGCGGCGCCCAAAGAAGGCGCGTTGCGATGCTGGCGAATTCGAAGCCATATGCCGACTATCAAAGACGCCGATGACCGACACAAGGCCGGCCATCAATTCCGCTATGGGCCCCGCTTTGGCGGGGCAGCGTATAAATACGACGCTAAAGCCTCACTTCACCGCGCTACGGATCGCGGCGGCAAGATCCGTCTTCTCCCAGGAGAAGCCGCCGTCCTTGTCCGGCGCGCGGCCGAAATGACCATAGGCCGCGGTGCGCTTGTAGATCGGCCGGTTCAGCTTGAGCGTGCGGCGGATATTGGTCGGGGTGAGACGAAACAACTCGGGCAGAACCTTCTCAAGCTTTTTCTCTTCGACCTTGCCGGTGCCGTGGGTGTCGATCAGAACTGACATCGGGTCCGACACCCCGATCGCATAGGCGACCTGGATGGTGCAGCGTTCGGCCACACCGGCGGCGACCACGTTCTTGGCGAGATAGCGCGCGGCGTAAGCGGCCGAACGATCGACCTTGGTCGGATCCTTGCCGGAGAAGGCACCGCCGCCATGCGGGGCATAGCCGCCGTAAGTATCGACGATGATCTTGCGGCCGGTCAGGCCACAGTCGCCGTCCGGTCCGCCAATCACGAAATTGCCGGTTGGATTGACAAGGAAGTCGGACGGCTTCTGCGGCATCCAGCCCTTCGGCAGCGCCGATTCGACCGCGTCGGAGATCATCTCCTTGATCAGGCCGGGCGTATATTTCTTGCCATTGCGGCTCTGTGCATTGTGCTGAGTGGAGACCACGACCTTCGTGCAACTAACGGGCTTGCCGTTGACGTATTTAACTGTGACCTGACTCTTGGCGTCAGGTTGCAGATCATAAAGTTGGCCGGAGCGCCGCTTTTCGGACAGCACTTTAAGGATCTTGTGCGCGAAATAGATCGGCGCCGGCATGAATGAGTTCTTCTCGTAAACTTCGCTCTCGGTGCAGGCGAAGCCGAACATCATTCCCTGGTCGCCCGCGCCCTCTTCCTCGCCGCCTTTTTTCTTCTTGGCATTCACGCCCATGGCGATGTCGGGCGACTGACCGTGCAGCAGCACCTCGACATCGGCGCCATAGTAGGAGAAACCATCCTGGTCGTAGCCGATATCCCTGACCACATCGCGCGCAATCTTGGTGATCAGCTCGCGGTCGACAACTGCCTTATCGCCGTGCTTGCGGAACAACGGTGCCTGACCGCGGCCTTCGCCGGCGATAACGATCTTGTTGGTGGTGGCAAGCGTCTCGCAGCCGAGGCGCGTGTTCACAAGGCTGTCGTCGGCAATACCGAGCTTGATGTCATTTTCGAGAAATGCATCGAGCACCGCGTCAGAAATCTGATCGCAGACCTTGTCAGGATGGCCTTCGGAGACCGACTCGCTGGTGAATAGAAAATTGGTGTGAGCCACCGCTGCAACTCCTCGCATGGCGCGGCTGTGCTGCCGCGTCCGTCATGTCCGGGTGGTTCTTGCAGCGGCGGCGAACGAGGTCAAGATGCGGGCAGCGGTGGGCAGAATCCTCAATAACAATGGGATTTGGACCCTAAATCAATCAATGCCGGCGATTTGTTCGACTAGATCGACGATGCGTCGGCGCAGCTTGCTATTCTTAATGCGCATGAATGCCTTGGTCAGCGAAAGGCCGTCGGATGTGGCGAGAAAGTCGGCGACATAGGTGGGCGACGGCGCTTCGCTCATGCCACCGGAGTGCCCTGGTGAATGTGGCGCGCCCTCGAAGAAAAATGAAACCGGGACCTGAAGGATATGGGAGATCTGTTGCAGCCGGCTGGCGCCGATCCGGTTCGTTCCCTTCTCGTATTTCTGGACTTGCTGGAAAGTAAGGCCAAGAGCGTCGCCGAGCTTTTCCTGACTCATACTCAGCATCATCCGGCGCATACGCACGCGCGACCCCACGTGCTTATCGATCGGATTCGGTGCCTTCTTAGCCATAGTTTTCTCCTATGCCCCCAATTTTAGGCATAGTTGTCACGAGTGAAGGCGCCAAAGCAATGTGCGAATTTCCTGTAATCGGGAAATCGACAGTAGATAATCCATAGATTTCAGCAGTTTTCATATATCAATAATTCAACGGTACTAATGTATGTCGCGTCTCACGCAACCCGATTTGGGCGAGGCAACTTGCATCATGCGCTACCAAGTCACGCAATTTATGCGCGAAGCCTACGCCGCCCCACAATGATCAGACTTACCGCCAATACGAAAATCAGGATGTAGTTGCCGTAATTCGAATAAACGGTCGGTTCAATTGCGGCCGGCAGGCGGGCGTCAAGCACCCCCTCGATGCCTAATGGCAATGAATTGACGATACGGCCGACCGGATCGATGACCGCCGAAATGCCTGTATTGGCTGCGCGGACCATCGGCAGGCCTTCGGCGATGGCAAGAACGCGCGCTTGCTGGAAATGCTGATAGGGCCCCGAGCTGATTCCGAACCAGCCGTCGTTGGTGACATTGACCATCCAGCCCGGCCGCTCGCCGCGCGGCACGGCGGCACCAGGGAAAATGGCCTCGTAGCAGATCAGCGGCAGCATTTTCGGTGCGCCAGCAGCGTCGATCGCGCGCCGTCGATCACCTGACAAAAATCCGCCCACAACTTTGGTGAGCTGCATCAGACCGACCCGTTCAAGCACGCGCTGGAACGGCAGATATTCGCCGAAAGGAACCAGATGCACCTTGTCGTAGATGCTGCGGATCGAGCCGTCGGAATCGATCACGTAGACTGAATTATAGGCGCGCGGATTGCGCGTTCTGGCATTGGGCGCAGGTCGCACCGCGCCGGTGATCAATTCAGTGGACGGCTTCAGCAAGGCTGCGATCTGCGCGAGCGCATCGGGCTCACGCGTGAGAAAGAATGGAAACGCCGCCTCCGGCCAAATCAGGTGCGTTACGTCACGTACTCCATTCGATTGCGGACCGGTTGCGCGGTCGGACAGGCGCAAGTAGCGATCCATCACCTGCGCCTTGGCGGAATAGTTGAACTTGTCGTCCTGCGGCAGGTTGGGCTGCATGATGCGTAGCTTGACGCCGACTACATAGTTGGTCGGATGCGACCATAACCGTGTCGCGCCATAACCGACGAACGCCATCAGCACCACTATGCCGATGGACAACGGTCGGTAACGATGCGGCGTGTCGGCCTTATCGTCGGCCAGCACCGCTGGACTCGCGCAAATAGCGACGCAGAGAAAAGTGAAGGTCCAGATGCCGACCAGTGAGACACCTTGCGCCAGCACGAGCGGTTCGGTGAGCGCGTAGCCAAAAGTATTCCAGGGAAATCCGCTGAGCAGATGACCGCGCAGCCAGTCAGCTGCGGTCAAGGTAGCGGCAAGCGCCAGCACGCGTTCGGGCCCACGCACCCAAATCAGCCGAGCGGCGGCCAAGCCCAGCGCAGTGTAGAGCGCGAGATACGCGGGCAAGCCGGTGACGGCCACTGGCAACAGCCATCCGAACGTCTTTGCATCGACCAGAAAAGCGTAGCCGATCCAGTAGAGACCGGCGAGAAAATAGCCGAAGCCAAAACACCAGCCCGCCACTGCCGCGGTCATGGAGCCGCTCCAACGGCCGGCGGCCGAGCCGTCGACAAGCCAGACCAGCACTGGAAATGTCACGAATAAAATTGGCCAGGCATTGACTGGAGCCATCGCCAGCGCCGAGGCGGCGCCTGCGATAAAAGCGATAGTCGCACGCTGCCAACCGAAGGCGAGTATGATGGCGTGCGCGAAGCGGGTCAGTGTCACAGCCGTCGCGTGCCTGCCTCGGGGCCGGCGTCCTTCGGTGTGGACGCACCGTCGCCACCTGAGGACGATATAACGCCGGCCAATGCATTATCTGTGTCGCCACGCCGGCGTGCCTCACGCGGCTGGTCGCGCCGCTCCTTCAGGCGGGTAATGCGCACGCGCTTGACGCGCCGCGGATCAGCGTCGAGCACCTCGAATTCGAACAGGCCCGGTCCGGGGACAATTTCGCCGCGTACCGGCAAGCGACCGGCGCATGTCACCAAGTAGCCCCCGATTGTATCGACCTCCTCGGCAGCGTCACCGACATCGAAATCGTTGCCGACTGTGTCAACCACGTCCTCGATGGTGGCGCGCGCGTCTGCAACGAAAGAACCATCGGGTTGCTGTGTCACCGCCGGCAATTCGTCCTCATCGTGCTCGTCGGCGATCTCGCCGACGATCTGTTCAACTATATCCTCGATCGAGGCGAGGCCGTCGGTGCCGCCATATTCGTCAACGACCAGCGAGAGGTGAATGCGCGTGGCTTGCATACGCGCCAACAGGTCGATCACCCGCATCGACGGTGGCACGAACAGGATTTCACGCACGATCTTGGCGGCGGATAAAGGCATGGCGAGGTTGATGGCCTTCATATCGAGCCCGGCAGGCAGCGGTTTCTTACGCTTGGCGTTCTTTACCGGATCGACGGCCGCGCGCGCAGTCATGAAAGCGATCAGGTCGCGGATGTGCACCATGCCTACCGGGTCGTCGAGCGTGTCATTGTAGACAACGAGCCGCGAGTGGGCGGCGCCTTCGAATACGCGCACCAGATCGCCGATTTTGATGTCCTGCTGCACAGCGATGATGTCCGCGCGGGGAATCATGACATCGCCAACCCGGCGCTCACGCAGGCCGAGGATATTCTTGAGCATCCGGCTCTCTTCGGGCGAGAAGCCGGATTCGCCCGGACCCATGGCGTCGAGAATGTCCTTGAGGTCGGCGCGCGTGGAGCTCGGTTTCCAGCCGAACAGCGCGCGTAGCGCGCGCATGAACCAGTTCTCGCCGTCATGGGCAGGCGGTACCGGTACCGGCAGGTTGCGCGGTTCGAACGGCGCGCCGCTGGCGAGGCTCGAGCTGGATGGATCGTTGTCAGGCATGGTGGTCAGGCATCGCCAAGATCGCGCGAGAGATACGGATCAGGCATGTTCAAGCGCGTCATGATCTTGCTTTCGAGCCCTTCCATCTCCTCGGCTTGCGTATCGGTCTCGTGATCGTAACCGATGAGGTGGAGAAAACCATGCACCGCGAGATGGGCAAGGTGATGAAGGAAGATGCGGTTTTCGTCGTTGCACTCCCGCTCAAGTGTCTCGTAGGCGAGGATGATGTCACCGAGCAGCCGCGTACCTTCGCCAGCTTTGTGATCGGCCGCCGGGAACGACAGCACGTTGGTTGGCTTGTCGATACCGCGCCAGTCGCGATTGAGCGCACGAATCGACGAATCGTCGGTGAGCGCGATACTCACTTCGCCGCCCGCTGTTGATAGCGCTGAGGCGGCCGCGATTACCGCGTCGCGCACGGTTTGCCCCGCCAGCGGCTGCCCTTCCCAAAGCGGCGATTGTGTCTGGATATCGATTTGCAGCGCTGCCGCGCGCCGCTCCGCTGCTGGCCTCATCCTTTGCCCTCGCGCGCGGGCGTACCGCGATCATAGGCCTCCACGATGCGCGCAACCAATTCGTGGCGAATTACGTCTTCATGGGTGAAGGCGACATGGCCCACACCCTCGATCCCTGCGAGCAATTTGACGGCTTGCGCCAGTCCGGAAGTCTGACCGTGCGGCAGGTCGACCTGACTGGGATCACCGGTGACGATCATGCGGCTGTTTTCGCCAAGCCGCGTAAGGAACATCTTCATCTGCATTGATGTCGTATTCTGCGCTTCGTCGAGAATCACGGCGGCGTTCGAGAGCGTGCGGCCGCGCATGAAGGCAAGCGGCGCGATCTCGATCTCGCCCGCCTGCAAGGCACGCTCGACGATACGGGCGTCCATCAGGTCGTAAAGCGCGTCATAAATCGGACGTAGATACGGGTCGACTTTTTCACGCATGTCGCCGGGAAGAAAACCAAGCCGCTCGCCGGCCTCGACTGCCGGTCGAGAAAGGATGATGCGATCAACTTCTTTTCGCTCAAACATCTGCACGGCCTGCGCGACTGCCAGCCAGGTCTTGCCAGTGCCGGCAGGTCCGGTCCCGAACACCAGGGCATGGCGCTTGAGCGCACGAATGTAGGCATCTTGTGCGGCGGTGCGCGCGCGCACCGGTCGCTTGCGCAGATTGATTTCCTCGAAAGCAGGACGCGGGGCCGCAGGGTCATAGTCGAACAGCGAACCTTGCGCGATCGCCTGGCGTATGGCGCCCTCGACATCGCCCTGGCTCAAATCATGTCCACGCTTGAGTTGCTCGTAGAGTCCTTCCAGGACGCGGCGGGCTTGCTCGCAGGCGCCGCGTGAACCCTCGATCGTGACATGGTTGCCGCGCTGTTCCGTCACTACGCCGAGGCGCCGTTCAATCAGCGCGAGGTTCTGTCCGTATTGTCCGAACAACACCGAGGCGAGCTTGTTGTCCTCGAAGGCGAGCACAGTCTGTGTCGTGGCCGTCTCCTCGGAGGCGGCCGCGGGAGGAATCACGGAATCCGTCGTGCGCAAGGGTGCTTCAAGCTCCTGCTGCGGCAAGCGCCGGTGCGCGCGTTTCATCGGCGATAGTGCCGAAAAGGCTATTGCTGCCGATTTCGGTAATCGTGACGCGCTGGACCGAACCGATCAACCTGGCCGGTGCCATGATCTGGACTGCCTGCAAATATGGGGAGCGGCCAACGAGCTGCCCAGGTAGCCTGCCGGGCTTTTCCAACAGCACATCGATGGTGCGGCCGGCAAATTCCGCATTAAAGCCGCGTTGAAGGCGCGTGATGGCAGCCTGCAGCCTTTGCAGGCGTTCGGACTTCTCATCTTGCGGTACCTGATCGTCCATCTCGGCGGCCGGAGTTCCAGGTCGCGCCGAGTATATGAAGGAATAGGCGCTGGCGAAACCGATCTCGTCGATGAGCGCGAGAGTTTCGCGGAAATTGGCTTCCGTCTCCCCCGGAAAGCCCACGATGAAATCGGAAGTGAAGGCGAGATCGGCGCGGCCGGCACGCAGACGCGCAATCACGTCGAGATAATACCGGCGCGTGTGCTTGCGGTTCATTGCTGCCAAAATACGGTCGGAGCCTGATTGAACCGGCAGATGCACATAAGGCATCAGCGCTGGCAGTTCGGCATGAGCAGCGACCAGGTCGTCGTTCATGTCGCGCGGGTGACTGGTGGTATAGCGCAAGCGCAGAAGGCCGGGTACTTGCGCGAGGCGACGCAACAATTTTCCAAGAGTCGATGGAATGCCGTCGGGCCCGAGTCCATGATAGGCATTCACGTTCTGCCCGATGAGCGTTACCTCACGCACGCCGGCATCGGTCAGCCGCTCGACTTCAGCGACAATCTTTTCAACCGGCCGCGAGACTTCGGCTCCGCGTGTATACGGCACTACGCAGAACGTGCAGAACTTGTCGCAACCTTCCTGAACGGTGACAAAAGCGGAAATGCCACGCTTGGCGATTACGTTTCGTTTGGGTGCGGCCAGAACGTCGAATTTGTCCTCGATCGGAAACTCGGTATCGATGACTTTCTCGCCGCTTTGAGCGCGCGCGATCATGCCCGGCAAACGGTGATAATTTTGCGAGCCGACAACCAGATCGACTGTGCTGGCGCGACGGATGATTTCTTTGCCTTCCGCCTGCGCGACGCAACCGGCGACTGCAATCAACATGCGGCGGCCGTCCCGTGCCGCAGCCTCTTTCATCTCACGTATGCGGCCGATCTCGGAATAAACTTTGTCCGCAGCCTTTTCGCGGATGTGACAGGTATTCAGGATGACGAGATCAGCGTCCTCGGGACTTGCGGTCTCGGTGAACCCGGCGGGGACCAGGGTGTCCGCCATACGATGGGAATCGTAGACGTTCATCTGGCAACCGAAGGATTTGACGTGGACTTTGCGGGGTCTACTCATGCCGGTTCAGTGCGAAGCGCGTCCAATCTAGCCTGCCGTGGCTGGATTTGTCCCGCGAGACTATATATTTGATTTTACAACCATTTTAAGATCGGCCGGGTCCGGCGCTAAAAATAAATGCCGCCTAGGTCGCCGGCTCGACAGCTAGCGGCCGCCCGCGCAGGGCGGCCGCCAAAAGGCGGCGTACCGCATTTTCCAGGCGTTTGGTCATGACCTTGCGGTCCGTGTCGCGGTCGGCGGTAACTGGCTCGCCATAAGTGACCAGGGCATCGACTACACCCTGCGTCGCCGTACCAAGCCACCAGCGGGCGATGCTGACGCCCCATCGGGATGCCATGTTGGCCGGTGTAACAAATTGACATCGGCTGAATCAGAATGCTGTCGATGTCGCCCACTGCGCCGAGCAAGGCAGAGCGGAACGGCAATACGCGATTGCCGTCGCTTGACGTTCCTTCCGCAAACAGCACGACCGAGACGCCGTCCCCAAGGCGCTTGACGATCTCGCCCACGGTATCGCCGGTTCGATTCCGGCGTGTGCGATCGACGAACACCGACCGCTGAGCCTTGGCGGTAATACCAACGAGCGGCCACTCCGCGACTTCGCGTTTGGCGACAAAGGCGACCGGTGCAATCGAACCAATCACGAGGATATCGGTCCATGACACATGGTTGGACACGAACAGCACGGCGCGGCCGCGCACTGGCTCGCCATTAACGTGCACGCGGATGTGCAGCAGCGAGCAAAGTACGCGATAATAGTTCGACGCGATGAAGCCCCAACCAGGCAAATTCAATTTGTCGAGCAGCCATTGCAACGAAATCAGGAGCGGCGTCATCGTGAAGAAAAATGCCGCGATGAAAAGCGCGCGCGCCATCAACACTTATTGTCGTCATTGAGCGGCACGGCGTAAAGCTCAAGCCGGTGATCGACGAGTTTATAGCCGAGCTTGCGTGCGACCTCGGCTTGCAGGCGCTCGATTTCCTCCGATTGGAATTCGATCACCTCGCCATTGCGCAGATTGATCAAATGATCGTGGTGCGCATCAGGGCTGGTTTCGTAACGCGCGCGACCATCGCGGAAATCATGCCGTTCGATGATCCCGGCGTCCTCAAACAGGCGCATCGTGCGGTACACCGTCGAAATTGAAATACGGTCATCGACTTTGGCGCAGCGACGGTAAAGCTCCTCGACATCGGGATGATCGTCCGATTCTGCCAGGACACGCGCGATGACGCGTCGCTGCTCGGTCATGCGCATGCCCTTGGCCGCGCAGAGAGCCTCGATGTTCTTTTTTTCGACGATATTTTTGCCCGCGGTGGTCACGTCGCGTCTCTGGCGTCTGTCCGGTCCGGCATTCACAGCTTTCCTATCATATTGAGCCTGTTCGGCATGTGTCTATCCGACGTTCAGAACAGATCTCGCCGTAGTACCAGCGCTGCAGCGGCTTTGCCGCCAGTTCCCGGATAATAATTGGGGCGGCGCGACACTTCGCTAAAGCCAGCCCGGTGGTAAAGCCGCAGTGCCGGATCATTGCGCTCGTCGGCTTCCAGAAATACGGTCCGCGCGCCAAGGCCGGCCAGCCGGCGCAAATGCAAATTGAGCAGTTGACGCGCAATGCCCCGCCCGCGCTGGCGGCCGGCAACCGCAACGGAAAGGATTTCTGCCTCATCCTCGACCACCCGCGACATGATGAAGCCCGCAAGCCTTGTGCCCATCAGGGCGCGGTGCGTGACGACGTGCCGGTCCAGCAACAGACCTTCGACCTCCTGTTCGCTCCAGCCACGCCGGAATGATCCACCATGCAGCACTGCGATTGCAGATGCGTCGCGCTCGCTCGCTTCCGACATCGCCGGCTCGCCGCGCGTGAAAAGACTGCTAAAGAAGCCGATCATCGGCGGGCCAGTTGCACAGAATGCTGAGGATGAGCGTCGGGCGCGCGCAGGTAAAGCGGCTTTGGTGGCGTGGTGGTGTCAGTTGCGGCGGCGCCGAGTCGCGCAACCCAGTCGATATTAGGGGCGCTGCGCTGCTCTACGGCCGTCGGTGCGCGTTCGCCAGCGGGCCATAGCGCCGCCAGTTTGTTGGCCGCGGTGCCGGTGATGCGTGGCGCGCCGGTCGCCGAGACACGCAGCGCCTCGCGCAAGGGCGTAACCCGTGGCGCAACCACCGTGCGGCCGCCGGGGCCGAATACTTGCAGGTAGACGTGGTCGTGCCGCGCGTCGATCGCCACCACCACTGGCAACGTATCATCAGCGGCGATGAACGGCGCGGCGAAAGCTGCAAGTGTCGACAGGCCGATTGCCGGCTTGCCAGAGGCGAGCGCGATCCCGCGGGCGGCTGCGATGCCGACGCGCAGGCCGGTGAAGCTGCCGGGTCCGGTGGTTACCGCGATCCGGTCTAAGGCGACGAAGTCGAGCTGGGCGCGATCGAGCACGCGTGCGACCAGCGGCATCAACGCCTCGGCGTGGCCACGCTGCATCGGCACCGATTCATTCAAACGCACGCCGGAACGGTCGGTGTCGAGTAACGCCACCGAGCAGGCTTCGAGCGCGGTATCGATCGCAAGGACGCGCATCTATTGCTGTTTCCTGCAGCTCAGCTAGTGCGAATTTAGCATTGTTGCGAGGGGAGCGAATGCCAGTCGTCCCCGTGCAGGCGGGGACCCACAACCATCAAACTGTCGATAGGCGGTCCCGGCTCTCGCTCGGCCGAGGACGGCGCTACATCGGCTGTACTTCGACCACCTCGGGTACGAAATGGCGCAGCAGGTTCTGGATGCCGTGCTTGAGCGTCGCGGTCGACGACGGGCAGCCGGCGCAGGCGCCCTTCATATTGAGATAAACAATGCCTTCCTTGTAGCCGCGGAAAGTGATGTCGCCGCCGTCGCCTGCCACTGCCGGACGCACGCGCGTCTCGATCAGGTCCTTGATGGTGGCGACGGTCTCAGCGTCCTTGGCGTCGAAAAATTCGTCTGCGGCAGCTTTCGCCGGCTGGGCGTCATCCGCCAGCAGCGGCGCGCCAGACATATAGTGTTCCATGATGGCGCCGAGGATCGCCGGCTTCATCTGTTGCCATTCGCCGCCGGTCTTGGTCACCGAAATAAAATCCGAACCGAAAAAGACACCACCGACATTCGGAACGTCGAATAGACGGGTCGCCAGCGGCGATTGCGTCGCAGCTTCCTTTGACGGCATGTCCAGCGTGCCACTTTCAAGCACGGCGCGCCCAGGCAGGAATTTCAGTGTTGCAGGATTAGGGGTGGCTTCAGTCTGAATGAACATCGCATTCGCTCCTTGCTCGCACGGGTTCAAGGCCCGCCGGCGTAAGAATTATAGCGCATAAATGGCTATTGCGCTCGTTGCGGTCAACCGGCGCGAAATCGGCTTGAATCAGGAACTCGCGTCGATCTCGTCGTCGCTCAGATGGCCAGGCACGAGCGCCACTGGAATAGGGAAGGTGCCCGCTGTCTTCGCCAGGTTGGAAACCAGTGGGCCCGGGCCTTCCTTGCCGGTACCGGCCGCCAGCACCAGGATCCCGATGTCTGCGTCCTCGTCGATCAGCTTGATGATCTCTTCGGCAGTATTGCCTTCGCGGATCACCCGGTCAGGCGTGATGCGCGCGATTTTTTTCGCCCGCGCGGCGAACTTGTCGAGCGTTGCGTTCGCTGCTTCCTGCTGTTCGGCCTTCATGATGTCGGCGACGCCAAGCCATTGCTGGTTGCGGTCACCCGGCTCGATCACGCGCAGCATCACGATCTGTGATTTGGTGCGGCCGGCGCGCTTGGCCGCCCAATAAACCGCTCGGTCGCATTCCTCAGTGTCGTCGATGACCACCAGATATTTGCGCTTGTGGCCGGCCTCGTAGCTGCGGCGCTTGCTGCTCATGGGCGCGTCGCTCCCGTCCAATCATATGCGCGATAATGGGTGCACAAGCGGGCAATGGTGGCACGGCAGCCGCCGCGCCGACAAGGCGGGTATCCCGCGCTGCAACTAGCGATGTACGAAACCGACGATGTCCTTGACGGCCTTCATGGTTTCGGCGGCGATTGCTTGCGCGCGCTGCGAGCCCTCCGCCAATACCGAGTCGATATAGACCGGGTCCTGGACCAGCTTCTTCATCTCTGTACCGATTGGCCCGAGCTTGGCGACAGCGAGATCGACGAGCGCGGTCTTGAAGCTAGAAAACTGCCCGCCGCCAAATTGTCCAAGCACTTCGGCTTTGCTCACGCCCTGCAACGCGGCATAGATGCCAACCAGGTTGTCGGCCTCGGGGCGCGGCGCGAGACCCTTTTCCTCGCCCGGCAGTGGCTCGGGATCGGTCTTCGCCTTGCGAATCTTCTGTGCGATGGCATCGGCGTCGTCAGTGAGATTGATACGCGAATAGTCGGACGCCTCCGACTTCGACATTTTCTTCGACCCATCACGCAGCGACATCACCCGCGTTCCGGGCCCCTGGATCAGCGGTTCGGGCTGCGGAAAGAATGCATCACCGTAGCCGTGCGCGTGAATCGACGCCGCGAAATCGTTGTTAAATTTCTGCGCAATGTCACGTGACAGTTCCAGATGCTGTTTCTGATCTTCGCCAACGGGAACATGTGTTGCGCGGTAGACCAGAATGTCGGCGGCCATCAGGTTGGGGTAGACGTAGAGCCCGACCGACGCATTTTCGCGGTCCTTGCCGGCCTTCTCCTTGAACTGGGTCATGCGATTGAGCCAGCCGACGCGGGCGACGCAACTGAACACCCAGGCAAGCTCGGCATGCTCGGCGACCTGGCTCTGGTTAAAGATGATGTGTTTCTTCGGATCGATGCCGCACGCAAGGAACGCAGCGGTCACCTCGCGGGTGGCGCGCGGCAGTTCGCTCGGATCCTGCCATACCGTGATGGCGTGCAGGTCGACCACGCAATAGATGCAGTCATAGCGATCCTGCAGCGCGACAAACTTGGCGATCGCGCCGAGATAGTTACCGAGATGCAGGTTGCCGGTCGGCTGCACGCCGGAAAATACGCGTTCCTTGAACGCCATTGCCCGTCCTCTTCGATTGCGCGCGGAGCCATGCCACGCCGGGGGCGCGCGGCGCAAGGCCTTTACGTACGCGTACGTAGTCCTGCGACGATTTCCTTGAGCCTCACAACACCAAGCACGTGCAAAGCGGCCGCGTAGATGGCGATGCCGAGTGTTACAAGAACACACAGCATGGCGAGGCGGGCCGGTGATGACGCTTCGGCTGCTGGAAACAGGTCATAACCGGCGACAAGTCCATAGCCGACCGCGGCGCCCATTGCCGCGGTCGCGGCGACGATGCGGGGCAGCCGCCGCCGGGCAAAACTGTCGAGGCGCAGCCAGCGGCGTCGATAGAGAACGCTACCGAGGACTGTTGTGCCGACCCAGCCCGAAACTGCGATTGCCGCTGCGACGCCGGTGTGTCCATAGCCTGGAAACAGAAGCAGGCCGCCGACGATAGCCGTGGCAAGGCCACACAAGGCCGCAAGCATTGGCGTGTGTGTGTCCTCGTGCGCGAATGAGACCGCGCCGAGAACTTTTTCCAGCACATGTCCGGGCAGCCCGGCACTGATCGCCGCCAGCGCGGCGGCGACCGCTGTGGTGTCTTGTGCGGTGAAAGCGCCGCGCTCGAACAAACCGCCTGCAATCGGATGGGCAAGCAGCGCGAAACCGGCCGCCGCCGGCAGCGCCAGGCCGAGCGCAATCTCATAGGCGCGCGACTGGGCTTTCGCGAGCGCCGGATCATCGCCGGCATGCACGCTGGCTGCGATGCGCGGAACGATCACAGCCGCAACTGAGACGGAGGCAACCCCGAGCGGCAACTCGTAGAGCCGGTTGGCGTAGTAGAGCCACGACACCGCCGCGGGCGAGGCCGAGGCAATCGCGGTGGCCGCGATCATCTTGAGTTGCGGGATACCGGTGGCGATCAGGCCGGGAAGGGCGCGGGCGAAGAACGCGCGCGTCTGATCGGGCGCTTGAACGCGCGCGCGTTGCCAGCGCCGGCCGGTCGCCAACCACGTCACCGCCGTGACAGCGAGCTGGATGACGCCTGCAGCGGTAACGGCAAAGGCAAGCCAGAAGGCTGTGTAAACCTGATCGATCTCTCCATTAGGCATCACGACAAGCGCCGACACCATCACCAGGTTAAACGCGATGGTGCTGATCGCGACCGCAACCACGCGGCCTTCAGCGTTGAGTGCTGCGGCAATCACCGCCACCAGCCCCACCAGAACGATGTAGGGCGCAACCATGAACAGCAAGAATGCCGCGAACAACTGGCGCCACTCTTCAAATCCTGGCGCGATGATGGCGACAACGTATTTCCCGAAGAAAATAGCGAATAGCGCGATGACGCCGGCGACGCAGAGCATCGCCAGCAGACAGCGCCGGGTGAACCTGTCGGCATTCGCTGTCCCGTGCTTGCCACGTCGCAACTTGAGCCAGATCGGCACGAAGGAGCTGTTGAGGGCGCCTTCCGACAGCAAGCGGCGAAAGAAGTTCACCACCTGCAGCACCACGAAGAATGCTTCCGAGAACGGCCCCGCGCCAAGCAGCGCCGCAATCCACGCGTCGCGCAGATAGGCCAGCAGCCGTGACACCAACGTGCCGCTGCCTACGGTGGTGATATCGCGCGCCAGCGACATAGGTGATTCCCTTCGCGGCACTGTAAGCCCGTAGGCACGCGCCCGTCACCCGCGATATGTCCGCGCTTGCCGCGGCGTGTTCCCCCGATATAGTGCGCGCACCATTAACGAGGATTGCGCATGACCACGCTTCGCTACGACGTGCTCGGCATCGGTAACGCCATTGTCGACGTCATTGCCCGCGCCGAGGACGATTTCCTGGTCACGCAGAGCATGCACAAGGGCACCATGGCATTGATCGACGAGTCGCGGGCGCAAGCAATCTATACGGCAATGGGACCGGCCGTCGAAAGTTCGGGCGGCTCTGCCGCCAATACTATCGTTGGCGTCGCCAGTTTCGGCGCGCGCGCGGCTTTCGTCGGCAAAGTCAAGGACGACGAACTGGGCCGCACTTTCGCGCACGATATTCGTGCTGCCAACGTTGCCTTCGACACCAGGCCGGCGAGCGAAGGTCCTTCGACAGCGCGCTGCTACATCATGGTGACGCCGGACGGCGAGCGCACCATGAACACATACCTAGGCGCCGCGCAGGACTTGAGGCCGGACGACATCGATGAGGTGCAAGTGGCAAGTGCCGCGGTCACCTACCTCGAAGGTTATCTATGGGATCCGCCGCAGGCCAAAGAAGCGTTCGTCAAGGCCGCGGGAATCGCGCATAAGGCTGGTTGCAGCGTCGCACTCACATTGTCTGATGCGTTCTGTGTCGACCGGTATCGCACGGAATTTCTCGATCTTATCCGAAAGGGCACTGTCGACATCGTATTCGCCAATGAGCGCGAGTTGCACAGCCTTTACGAGACCGCCGACTTTGACAGTGCGGTGAAGGCGCTGCGTGTTGAGGCAAAACTTGCGGTGGTGACGCGCAGTGAAAAGGGTTGCGTCGTCGTCAGCAAAGATGCGATCGAGGCGGTTGCGGCGGAATCGGTCGAACAGGTGGCGGATGTTACCGGCGCCGGCGATTTATTTGCGGCCGGCTTTCTGGTCGGCCTGGCACGCGGCAAGGATCATCGCACCGCCGCTCGTCTAGGGGCGCTCGCAGCGGCCGAAGTCATTCAGCACATCGGCGCACGGCCGGCGGTGTCGTTGAAAGCGCGTGCGGCTGAGAGCGGCGTACCGGTCTAGCGCACGTGCGGCTGCCCGATTGGTAACCAATTGGTAACCGAACGTGGCTACCGATTGGTGAACAACCAATCGAGGACGTAAATCCATGTCCAAGCGCAAGGCGATTGAGGCTGCCAGCAACGGAACGGCGGCAAATCCGGATAGCGCGCTCGAGCAACCGCAGCCCAGGATTGAATTGCCGTCCGTCGAGTCGCCGTCGATCTCGCCGGCAAAGACTGAGACCATAGGCGAGCCAGCCGTGGCGTCAAAGCCGGACGAGCCTGTCGCCGCTGCGCCTGCGAGCGCGGAAGAGAACACGTCCGCCGTCCCGCCGGAAGTAGCGCCGATGCGCCCGCGCTTCATCTTGCGTCCGCGCCACAAGCGTCACGCTCTGCTGGCCGCGTCGGTGGCTATCGCTGCCGCACTTGGAGCGGTCGTTGGCGCAGCGACCACTGGCGGCTTCTCCAAACCGGCGACCGTCGACATTGCCGTCGAAGAGAACAAGGCGACACAGCAGTCCGTCGCTCGTCTCGCCAAGGAAATTACGAGTCTGAAGGCAAGCTTCGACGCCGCCAGCAAATCGGCCCATAGCCAGATCGCGAAAATCAGTGAACGTCTCAATCGCGAAGGCACGGACGGAACCGGCTCAGTCGCGCCACCGCAATCCGTCCCCCCGGCGCCACAGGTATCTGCGCCGGTGTCGACGCCACGTCCTGCACCGGCTGCAGAATCGGCGCTGCTGTCTCGGCGGTCGATCGTGGCCGACTGGTCGATCCGCGACGCCCGCGATGGCTACGTTTATGTGCAAGGACACGGCGACGTTTATCAGGTCGTGCCAGGCGCGCCGTTGCCCGGCCTCGGCCCGGTCGAACAGATCAAACGGCAAGACGGCCGCTGGCTGGTGGTGACGCCGAAAGGGATCATCGTATCAATGCGCGACCGTCGCTATTTCGAACAATTCTGAACGTCCACCCAAGTGACTACGATCGGCGGCGCACTCGGGCGCCGCTCTTCATTTGCGCATGAGGCGGTAGCGAGCGGCGCAAAACCATGTCAGATTTCCCCGCTCAAGTGGCGCGGGTGATGCCATGTACAATGCTTCCTTGAAGATCTTCACGGCGGCGGCATGGGTCATTGCAACCGTGACGCAAGCCGCAGCGCAGGGCGCGGCACCGCCCGCCAAGCCTGAAATGACGCAAAGCTGTCCCGGCCTGGTGGCGGCGCGGCCGCCTTTCGTTGAGCCCGCCGCGTTTCGCCTTGCGGCGCTTGAGCGCGATCAGGTGCGCATAAGTTATGTCGGCCATGCGACCTTTCTGATTGAGAGCCCGCAGCTGGTGCGCATTGCAACTGATTACAGCGACTGGGTCAGGCCGCCCGTTCTGCCCGATATCGTGACAATGAACCACGCGCACTCATCGCATTTCACCATGTCGCCCGATCCCGGCATCAAATATGTGCTGCACGGCTGGACGGACGACGAAAAACCGGCGCGCGTCGATCTGCAATACAAGGACGTGCGCGTGCGGAACGTGCCAACCAATATCCGCACATTTGAGGGCGGTACCGAACGGCACGGCAACTCAATCTTCATCTTCGAGGTTGCCAATCTGTGCATCGCTCATCTCGGCCATTTGCATCACACGCTCACGCAACAGCAGCTCAACGAGATCGGTCGCGTCGATATCGTGCTGGTGCCGGTCGATGGCTCTTACACGCTTGACCTCGATGGCATGGTCGACGTCTTGCATTCGCTCAAGGCGCCGCTGATGATTCCGATGCATTTTTTCAGCGCCTACACGCTTGACCGCTTTCTGCAGCGTGTCCGCCAGAACTGGGAAGTGGAAGTCGCCGAAATACCATCGCTGGTAGTATCCAAGACAAGCCTGCCGGCAAAGCCGAAGGTGCTTGTGCTGCCCGGCCATTAACTTTTGCAGTTAATCGCGCTAGTACGTGCAAATACGCAGATGTTGATCGCCGTTAAATTGCAGCCGCGATTGCCCGCTTATCAACAGAGGCTGTTGACCCGACGGAACCAATGATTATTTGTCACGTTGATGGCGCGCGGATTTTTTGAGGGATATTGAGGGACTTTTTATGGTGCAGACTTGGAGTAGCTGGAAGCGATTTCCCGATGCACAAAGCGGCGGACATGTCGAAGCGCCCATCGGTCCCGGAGTTTACGAAGTTCGTCATACAATGACTGGACGGGTTGTTGCCTTCGGGCATGCAGGCAACGTAGCCAATGCGCTCGCTGACCTGAAATTTGACGGCGGCGCCGCCACATTCAGCCGGCTCTTCCGCAAGCAACCGCTCGTGTCGCGTGTCGCCGACCTCGAATATCGCACATGCGCGGCAGCCAGCCGCGCCGAGGCCAAGACCGCCGCGCAACGGCTGATCGGCCTGCGTCAGACTGCCTGGCGCCGGCGCATGGACATGGGCTGGACGGCCCGTCATCCGAACTGAGCCTCGTGTAGCTGCCCGATTTGTGGCCGGCCCTTGTGCCGGCCGCTTCGTTTCAGGCCTTTGGGCGTAGCTTTCGGTTGGCCAAAAACTTCGTATAAAGTCCTCCAGCCAAAGGGATGCCTGCCGATGTTGAGTGCAGAACAGAACGATCTCATCACCCGGACCGGAGCCGGCACACCGGCGGGCAGCTTGATGCGGCGCTATTGGCAGCCCGCGGCACTGGTTGACGAGCTTTCCGGCAATCGCCCGATCAAACCTTTGCGGTTGTTCGGCGAAGACCTGGTGATCTTCAAGGACGAGCAGGGACGCCACGGGCTTATCGGCCGCCGTTGCCCGCACCGCGGCACCGACCTTGCGTACGGACGACTCGAAAATGGCGGCCTGCGCTGCGCCTTCCATGGCTGGCTGTTCGACGTGCACGGCAAGTGTCTAGAGACTCCGGCCGAGCCCGACGACAGCAATCTCTGCGCCAATATCAGGCAGAAGTCCTATCCCGTCGTAGAGAAGAGCGGCATCCTGTTCGCCTATCTCGGGCCGGGCGAACAACCGGCATTCCCGCATTTTGACTGCTTCATTGCGCCCGAGAGTCACACCTTCGCGTTCAAAGGCATGATCGACTGCAACTGGCTGCAGTCGCTCGAAGTAGGTATCGATCCGGTGCACACATCGTTCCTGCACCGTTTCTTCCATGACGAGGATCCTAGCCAGGGCTATGGAAAATTATTCCGCGATACCTCACGCGATTCCGACATGCCGATGTCGCGCATCATGCGTGAGTTCACTAGACCACGCATCGAAGTCGAGCCGACTGACTTCGGCTTCCGGCTGGTGACGCTGCGGCAGATCAGCGAGGCGAGCACCCATGTGCGCGTCACCAATCTCATGTTTCCAAATGCCTTCGTCATCCCGATGAGCCGCGAGATGACGATCACGCAGTGGCACGTGCCGATCGATGATGAGAAGCATTATTGGTATGCGATCTTCACAAGCTTCGGCGCGCCCGTCGACAAAAACGAAATGCGGCGTCAGCGCCTCGCGCTCTATCAGCTGCCCGACTACATCCCGAACAAGAACAAGGCCAACGATTACGGCTTCGATCCGCACGAGCAGGAACACGACACCTATACCGGCATGGGCGCGGACATCAATGTGCACGACCAGTGGGCGTGCGAATCGATGGGTGCGATCCAGGACCGCACCAGCGAACATCTCGGCACGTCCGACAGGGCGATCAGTGCCTATCGCAAGCTTTTGCGGCAGGCCATCGAGCAGGCGGACAAAGGCGAAAAGCCGATTATGATTCTTGACCCCGCGCGCGCCGCGAGCATCACGGGGCCGGCGGCGATTGACGGCATCGGCCCTGCCGATGACTGGCAGGGCTATTGGCAGAAGAGCGAGGCGAGCAAGCGCCAGGCTGCGAGCTGGACCAATGGTCACTAAGCCATATGCCCCCGCGTTCGCGTAAACCTGCCAGCTTCGTAGAACGCCACGGCCTTTGGAGTGACGCGCAGGCAAAGACCGCTGCGCAAGTCGAGCGTCTCGTTAAGAAAGAAAAGCTCGAGGTCGTGCGTTTCTCCTTCGCCGACCAGCATGGCGTGTTGCGCGGCAAAACTTTTGTTGCTGCGGAAGTCGCGGATGCAATGCGTGCCGGCGTCACCATGACCACGACGCTGCTCGCGAAAGACACGGCTCACCGTACCGTCTATCCGGTGTTTACGCCGGGCGGCGGTTTCGCCATGACGGAAATGGAGGGCGGCGGCGATTTCGTCATGGTTGCCGATCCGTCGACATTCCGGATTCTGCCATGGGCGAACAAAACCGGCTGGATGCTTTGCGATATCTATTTCAGCAATGGCAAGCCGGTGCCGTTTTCTGCAAGGGCGCGCTGCCGCGACGCGCTCGCGACGCTTGCCAAGGCGGGGTTTGATTTTCTCTCGGGGCTCGAAGTCGAATTCCATCTGTTCAAGCTGGAGAATCCACGGCTGGCGCCGGCCGACGTCACCTGGCCGCCCGAAGCGCCGGACGTCAGCCTGCTCACCCAAGGCTATCAATATCTGACCGAGTCGCGCTTTGACATGCTTGATCCCGCGGTGGAGATTCTCCGCCGCGGCATCGAACAGCTCGGCCTGCCGTTGCGCTCGGTCGAAGTCGAGCTCGGCCCAAGCCAGTGCGAATTCACCTTCCGCCCGCAGCTCGGCCTGGACAGCGCCGACACCATGGTGTTGTTCCGCGCAGCGGCGAAACAGATCGCCCGCCGCCATGGATTTCTTGCGAGCTTCATGTGCAGGCCGGCGCTTGCCAATGTGATGTCGAGCGGCTGGCATCTGCATCAATCGTTGGTCGAACCCAGGACCAGGCGCAATGCTTTCGCATTCGACCACCCCGATGTGCTTTCGACCGTGGGCAAATATTATCTTGGCGGGTTGCTGGCGCATGCACGGGCTGCTGCCGCCTTCACCACGCCGACCATCAATGGCTACAAGCGCTATCGGCCCTATTCGCTCGCCCCTGACCGCGCCATCTGGGCACGCGACAACCGCGGCGTGATGATCCGGGTGCTCGGCCAGCCCGGCGATCCTGTAACGCGTCTGGAAAATCGGGTCGGCGAGCCTGCCGCCAACCCGTATCTCTATATTGCTTCGCAGGTCTATTCCGGCCTCGACGGCATTGCGCGCAGACTTGATCCCGGCCCGTCAGTCGACACGCCCTATGAGGCCGTCGCCGCGCTGCTACCGAAAAATCTGGGCGAGGCTCTGACTGCGTTACGTGTCGATGAGATTTTCCGCGCCGGCTTCGGCGCCGGGTTCATTGACTACTACACGCATATCAAGGCGGCAGAGCTGGAGCGCTTCGAGAAAGAGGCGCCTGACCAGCCGGAGGTCACGCCCTGGGAGCAGAAAGAATATTTGGATCTATTCTGATGCGCTAATAATCGAGCCGTGCGGACCGCACGCGCGCCCGGCTGATGAGGCAGACCCCCACAGTTCCGGCCATGCCGATAATCGAGAGGGCGAGCCTGATCTTTGCTGGTGCGCCGGCTCCGCAATGCGATAGAAAAGAATCAGCAGTCCGAAATTGATGCGACCGAACTGGAGAAGTTGCGATCTCGCTTTAATTCTCTCTCGGCACGGCAACGCCAGGTCGTGGAGCTCGCCGTGGCGGGTTTGTCAAATAAGGAAATCGGATCGCAACTCAAAATCAGCCCAAAGACCGTGGAGAATCATCGTGCCTGGGTGATGGAGCGTATTGGCGCCCGCAGTATCGCGGAACTGGTGCGCATTGCGATGACGGTTCAGGGAAAGCATCAGGGCTGATCGGATTCCGTTCGCGGCTTTGGTAGCATAAAAAGTATCAAAATTGTTCTAGTCTCTCATCCGCGCGGGAATGAATGATGCATGTGACCAGGCCGACAGGAAGTCTTCGAATGCCCTATGCGATTACA
>DASSLE010000445.1:0-3767 GCA_035689725.1 Pseudolabrys sp. | reverse complement strand
GAAGGGCAGGCAGATCGCTATCCGGCACTCGCAGCCGAATTAGTTCATTTGCCGGTTGATGTCATTGTCACCTGGGGCACTCCTGCCAGTTTGGCGGCAAAGGATGCAACCAGTGAGATCCCAATTATCATGACCAGTGGGGACCCTGTCGCCGTGGGTCTCGTTCCGGGTCTTTCACATCCGCGCGGCAATGTTACCGGATTTTCTACGCAAGCTGCGGATTTGGAAGGAAAACGCCTTGAACTTATTGGTGAACTGCTTGGTCGTTTTTCACGCGTTGTTGTATTTTCGAATCCGACAAATCCTTATTGCATCGTTGCCGTAGAAAGCGCGCGGCTCGCCGCAGCCGCCTTGCGTGTGCAGCTCGATGTTGTCGAAATCGGAAAGGACTCTGATTTGGACGACGCCTTTCTTAAAGTTAGAGGTATAGGTCCAGATGCGGTTCTCGTCGTCGCCGACCCATTGCTTGCAAACCTTCAACCCAAAATCGCTGAGTTTTTAATACAGAACCGGTTGCCATCAATCTACACTTACCGCGAACAGGTATTGGCAGGGGGCCTCGTTTCCTATGCCACCAATTATTATGAACTGTTCCGGCGAGCGGCGACCGTCGCTGACAAGATCCTAAAAGGTGCAAAGCCTAGTAATCTACCGGTTGAACCGCCAACCAAATTCGAGCTGGTCATCAACCTCGATACCGCCAAGGCACTTGGCCTCACGGTGCCACCGCAGATCGTTGCCCGCGCCGACGAGGTAATCGAATGAGGAGCAATGTCCGCTATTGGCCCCTAGCAGACATCCTTAGCTGCACCGCACATGTTCGCTTTCGGGGGTAAAGCGGACATCGCAAAGACCCGTCGCTATGTCCGCTAATGACCCTGGCTGTGTGAAAACGCACTTAGTTATTTGATTCGCGTTGTATGATTCCGCTGCGATTTGCGGAGGGATCGGATGAGGCGCTTCGTTGAAGGGATCGATCGCGGGCAAACGACGTTATTTCCCGAGTGCCTGGAGGACTGGATCGATGAGGACAATCCAGTTCGGGTGATCGATGCCTTCGTTGACAAACTCGACCTTTCCGGACTGGGGTTCGATGGGGTTGCTCCTGAGACAACCGGCCGGCCTTCATATCATCCGTCAGGGCTGCTGAAGCTTTACATTTACGGCTACCTCAATCGCGTTCAGTCGAGCCGGCGGCTGGAGCGGGAGGCTGGACGCAACGTTGAAGTGATGTGGCTGACGTGCCGGCTTGTTCCTGATCACAAGACGATTGCCGACTTCCGCAAGGATAATGGATCAGCGATCAAGCAGGTCTGCGTGCAATTTATTGAATTGTGCCGCCAGATGGGCCTGCTCACGACCCCAAGCGTTGCGATCGATGGAAGTAAGTTTAAAGCCGTCAATACTCGCGACAAGAACTTGACGCGCGGGAAAGTGGAGCGGCGCCGCGCACAATTGGAGGAGAGCGTAGCGCGGTATCTTGCGCAGCTCGACACGGCCGACCTGCAGGAGCCGTCCGAAGAGCTGGCAGCGAAGACGGCCCATCTGAAGGAGAAACTGATCAAGCTGGAAGGCGAGATGCAGCGCCTGGCGGCGATGGAAAAGCTGATGCTGGCGTCACCCGATCAGCAGACCTCGCTCACCGATCCCGACAGTCGCTCGATGGCGACCAGCGGGCGTGGTTCCGGCGTGGTCGGCTACAATGTGCAGGTCGCAGTCGATACGGAATATCACCTGATCGTCACGCACGAGGTGACGAATAGCGGCTCGGATCGGGCACAACTCGCAAACATCGCCTCACAGGCGAAGGAAGTCCTCGGCGTCGACGAACTCGAAGCCGTTGCGGATCGCGGCTACTTCAGCGGCGAGGAAATCCTCGCCTGCGACAAAGCCGGAATCGCCGTGACGCTTCCAAAGCCGATGACATCGGGGATTGAGGCAAAGGGTCGCTTTGGCAAGCAGGACTTTGTCTATCTCAGCGATGAGGATGTGTATCGCTGTCCGGCTGGCGAAAAGCTGAGGTACTATTACACGAACGAGGACAACGGGCAGAAGCTACGGCGTTATTGGACAAATGCGTGCCGCCAGTGCGCGCTCAAGCATCGCTGCACGACCGGCGTGCAACGGCGCATCGTCCGCTGGGAGCATGAACACGTACTGGAGGCCGTACAGAGGCGTCTCGACAAAAACTCGCAGGCCATGCGCCAGCGTCGCGAGGTGGTGGAACATCCCTTCGGCACGCTGAAGATGAGAATGGGGGCGACGCACTTCCTGATGAAGCGCCTGCCGAATGTTGCCACCGAGATGGCGCTGCACGTACTCGCCTACAATCTCACCCGCGTCATGAACATCATGGGAATTCGGCCGCTGATGGCCGCGATCCGAGCATAGTCAAAGTCGAAAAATTAGCGCGCATCGCCGCCTCGCCTAGTTCCGACCTCTTCCGGCAAAACGTTTTGACACGGCCAAGACCCATAGCGGACATTCGCGAGGGCCAGTGGTGCGGTGCGGAATGACAGCAGCGCCGCCGTTTGGTGCGGCAGACAGGTTTACCCTTTGAGCAAGATCAATGCGCAAAAAAGGTTGCCTGGGTTCAATTTTTCACCCACAGGGAGAAACACCCATGAAAACACAATATACGATCGCATTAGGAATGCTCGCGGGCGTCGGGCTTGGCGCTGCAGCAGTGCAGGGCCTTCATGCTCAGGCCAAACCACCTGCTTACTTTGTCATCGAAATTAACAAAATAACCGACGCGGAAGGTTTTAAAGTCATTACTCAAAGACCCACGGGCGGCGCGGATGTTGCTAAAGAATTAGGCGGTCACTACATCGCCCGCACCGACAAAATAACCGCCCTCGATGGCACTGCGCCGCAGCGTTTCATCGCCTATGCGTTCGATAGCGTTGAGAAAGCACAAGCTTTTAACAATTCGCCCTACATGAGAGAGGTTAACGCAATACGAGACAAAACAACGCAGGCGCGTTCGTTCATCGTCGAGGGTATGTAAAAAAATCTATCGGCAAAACAATCGCTCGCGAGGCCGCCTCAATTGGCGGCCTCTTTCATTTCAACGCAAGCGAACAATGTCCGCTATTGGCACAAGCGGACAATCCGACCGCACCCGCGTTTGTCCGCTATTGGAGTAACAGCGGACATTGGTCGGCCCTGGCGCTGAATGGCTAGGTCGCTAATGACCCAAAGCGGACATGAGGGGATCAGCGAACCCGTCGTTCGCCAGCAGGAGGAAGGAACGACGGATCGAAGACATCGGCCATGGTGGGTTTTGCCTTGAATTTGTGTGCCAGCCCAATCTGGTCGATCGCCTGCTCGAAACGTGTCACATCCACGCCGCCGTAGCCGTTCGTCTGCACTTCCGGCGTCAGAATATTGTCTCTGATGGCCATACGCAGTCGTTCGAGCTCGACCTCCTTTTTGGCAACCTCATTGCGCCGCAGAACCGATTCGATTGCACGCGTAGGACTTGCGACCGTGTCCTTCAGCCCCTTGAGGAAGGCTCGCAGAAAGCCTCTCACGGCCTCCGGATTTTCCGCTGCAAACTTCGCGTTCACGATGATCGCATTGCTGTAGAGTTTGAGGCCATAGTCGCCCATCAACATGACAACGATGTCGTCCAGCGGCACGCCGCTATCTTTAAGCGTAAAGTATGAGGAGAACGAAAATCCGGTGATGGCATCGACTTGGCCGTCGGCGAGTATCGGCTCGCGCACCGTAAATCCAATGGTTACGATCGTCACCTTTCTGGC
>DASSLE010000444.1:0-4399 GCA_035689725.1 Pseudolabrys sp. | reverse complement strand
ATGCTTCACGATATTGCCAACCAGATCGCCGAGCACAGTCTCCGCCTGCTTCTTCGACATCTCGTGAGTTTCTGCGAGTGCAGCGGCGAGATGTTTTAGCGTGACGGTCGGTGGTGTCGGAGCTTTTCCAGGAACCATTGCCATCAGTGGGACCCTCCTCTTGAATCCGCGAGCTTGGCGAAGCGCCAAACACACGCCCGAAATAGACGATTCGGGGGCGGTCTGACCATCGATTCTTCGCGGTAAATAAGGCTTTTTCGCAATTTCCATGGGTGAGGAAGCCTTTACCTTGACTTGCCATAGGGCCGCCTATAACTCGGACCCACGCCCGCGGGGGCGTAGCTCAGTTGGTTAGAGCGCTGCCCTGTCACGGCAGAGGCCGCGGGTTCGAGTCCCGTCGCTCCCGCCATTTTATCAATGACTTAGCAATGATTCTCGGTGGCCAAACCGGCGCTTTTGAATGCCGGAAATTTGGTTGGCAGGCCGCGCCATGACCTCTGTTCGGGCGATGCTTTTCGACGTATTCGGAACCTTGGTCGATTGGCGGACAGGGGTCGCCCGCGAGGCCGAGCGGGTGCTTCAGCCCCTTGGGTATAACCTCGACTGGACCGGCTTCGCCGGTGCCTGGAGGGATGAATACCAGCCCGGGATGGAGGAGGTGCGATCAGGTCGCATCCCGTTTTGCAAACTCGACGTGCTGCACCGACGCAATCTCGAGCGCTTCATGCCGCGCTTTGGCTTGCGCGATCTGTCGGACGACGTGTTGCATCAGTTGACCCTCGCGTGGCACCGGCTGGATGCGTGGCCGGAAGTACCGGCGGCGCTCAGGCGGCTCAAGAAAAAGTTTTTGCTGGCGCCGGTCTCGAACGGAAACATTTCGTTGATGGTCGATCTCGCTCGCCGCAACGATTTCGCCTGGGACGCAATCCTCGGCGCAGAGGTTGCCGGAGATTACAAACCAAAGCCGCGCGTTTATCTCGCCGCTTGCGAAGCGTTCGATCTCAAGCCTCCGCACTGCATGATGGTGGCGGCGCACAGTAACGACCTCGCCGCTGCGGCGGCATGTGGGTTGCGCACTGGCCACATCGCGCGACCGGACGAGCACGGTCTAGGGACTGGCGAGCGCGCGCCGACCGTGCCGGTGGATGTGGCGGGGAAAGATTTGGCTGACCTAGCCGACAAGCTGGAAGTCTGATCCGTCACCCTGAGGTGGCTGCGTAGCGGCCCTCGAAGGGTGACGGCCCAGTGTGTGCCTGTGTCATCCTTCGAGGCTCGCTTCGCTCGCAGTGACGGCGGGCGGATTAGCCTTTGTACACCGGCTCCGGCTGCGAGAAAAAGCTCGCCAGTATGTGGTACACGACCATGTAGTTCTTTTGCTGGAAGCTCGCGTGCGAGATGCCCGGCATCACCGTGAACTGCTTGTCTGCGTTCGGCAGTTTTTCGAAGAACTTCAACAGGTCTTGCAGCGATGCGATGCCGTCGTGTTGGCCGCGCATGATCAGAGTCGGCACCATAATCTTTTCCGGATTGACTACCGGTAATTTTGAGCACATGTCGACGTAAGTTCCGGTCGGCACTGAATCGTCGAGCGCCGTGACGGCATCCGCGAATGCATCGATGACCTTGCGCTCGGCGGTGTCGGGGTGATCGCGGTCGAAAACCGAATGGATGAAAGCCTTGTCAATCGGCCGACGGTTCCTAGTTGTGAACTCCGCCAGTTTCTTGCGCCGTTGTTCCAGGGTAGGGGAGCCTTCGCCGGTCCACACCATGGCATCGAGGGCAAGTCGTGCCACCATTTCGGGGTGTCGCTCCGCAAATAGGGCTGCGCGCAACGCGCCGGAAGAAATCCCGTAAACCAGGAACGGCCGTTTTCCGCGCAGCTTCTGGATGTAAAGCGCGGCGGCGTAACAGTCGTCGGCGCCTTGCGAGATCGGCGCGTTGTTGCCGCGGTCTTTGGTGGAGCGGCCATAGCCCTCCATGTCGACGCACCAGCAATCGAAACCGCGGCGGGCGAAGTGATCCATCGCCGACGAATCGGGGCGTCCTGGGACTTGCAAGTCGAAGGTCGGCTGCGACGCCATGGACGAGCCATGCACGAACAGAATTGTGCCTGCGGTCTTGGCTGGATCGCCGGCGCATTTGTCAAACAGAAACAGTTTCACCCCGCCGTCTTTGGTCGTCCAATGCTCCTCGCCTTTAATCGCAGCGGCTGGTCTGCTCATTTCGTTCATCACTCACCTGTTAATCTTGGTCAGTTAATTTGTGGAATGCGGTTGGCTTTGATGACGCTCGCCCATTTGGCGACCTGGCCATCCATGAATGTCTTGAATTCGGGCTGTGTCATAACGATCGGGGTCGCGCCGGTTTTCTCCCATGCTTCCTTGATATCGGGACGCGCCAGGATTTTGGTGATCTGCTGATTGAGTTTGTCCACGATCGGTTGCGGCGTACCGGCCGGAGCCATAAAGCCGACCCATAATGTGGCATTGAATCCTGGAACGCCGGCCTCCGCGATCGTTGGCACGTCGGGCAACGTCGGCGACCGCACTTTGCCACTGGTGCCGAGCGCGCGCACCAGCCCGGCCTTGATCATCGGCGCCATCGTGGGCACCGAATCGAACAGGATTTGAATTTGTCCGCTGAGAATGTCGTTACGGGCGCCGGTCGAACCCTTGTAAGGCACATGGACAATGTCGACGCCGGTAAGGTTTTTGAGGAGCTCGCCGGCCATGTGGTAGTTCGAGCCGGGGCCTGAAGAGCCGTAGTTGATTGTGCCGGGCTTGGCGCGCGCGAGTGCCAGCAGTTCGTTCAGGTTCCTCGCCGGCACGGACGGATGCACCACTAGCACAAGATCGGTGTCAATTAGCGGTGCGATCGGCACCAGGTCGCGCATGAGCTGATATTGCTTGTGGGCGTAGAGCGTCTCGTTGACGGTCTGCGTGCCAGAGACCATCAACAGCGTGTAGCCATCGGGCGACGACTTGGCGACGACCTCGGTGCCAATGGTTGTGCCGGCGCCCGGACGGTTTTCCATGACAAAAGGCTGGTGCAAGGACTTGCGCAATTCCTCGCCGATCGCACGGGCGTAAACATCGGTCGGTCCGCCGGCGCCAAATGGAACGATGATTTTGACCGGACGTGAGGGGTAGTCGTCGGCCTTCGCCGCGAATGCCGAAATTGTGACAACACCTGCGAACGCGAGCAGAACTGCAATATGCCGCGGACGAGCCATGCACCTTCCTTACTTGTGATATCTACCCCGCCGGCGGCGACTATCGTGGGGGGCTCGCGACCCTGTCAATCGCGCGGCTGCCATTCCTGATATCGGGGCAAGATTGCTCGTGGATGCCGCCGAATGTCGGCTTGCCACCCCTTATGCGCTGCGCTAAGCCTCGGCCGCTCCCGTCCTTGAGGCTATTTCAACAAACAAGGGCCCATTTGTGCGGGGTAACCGGTGGCTTTCGGGCCGCCGAGCGGTCTGGGGCGGGCGTATATCAGGTAGGGCAGGACTGTACGCTTGAGGTCGCCGATGAGCGAATTGCTGCTGGATTACCTGCCTCTGGTCGTCTTCATCGCGGTTGCGCTCGCCATCGGCCTCGCGTTGCTGATTGCTCCCTTCATTGTTGCCTACAAGCAACCGGATCCGGAAAAGCTTTCCGCCTACGAGTGCGGCTTTAACGCGTTCGATGATGCGCGCATGAAGTTCGACGTGCGTTTCTATCTCGTCGCCATTCTTTTCATCATTTTCGACCTCGAGGTGAGTTTCCTGTTCCCCTGGGCGGTCGTCTTTCGCAAGATTGGCTTTTTCGGCTTCTGGTCGATGATGGTGTTTCTTGGCGTTCTCACCATCGGCTTCATATATGAGTGGAAGAAGGGGGCGCTGGAATGGGATTGATGAACCCATGAGCGTAGTCGCACCCGCGCCAAGGGGAATTCTCGATCCGCGTACCGGTAAGCCGGTCGGAGCGGACGACTCCTTTTTCACCGGCATGAACGCCGAGCTCGCCGACAAGGGCTTCCTGGTCACTGCCGCCGACGATCTGATTACCTGGTCGCGCACCGGCTCGCTGATGTGGATGACATTCGGGCTCGCCTGCTGCGCCGTCGAAATGATGCAGATGTCGATGCCGCGCTACGACGCCGAGCGTTTTGGCTTCGCACCGCGTGCCTCGCCGCGGCAGTCCGACGTAATGATCGTCGCTGGTACGCTGACCAACAAGATGGCGCCGGCCCTGCGCAAGGTCTACGACCAAATGCCGGAGCCCCGTTATGTGATCTCGATGGGCTCATGCGCGAACGGCGGCGGCTACTATCACTATTCCTATTCTGTCGTGCGCGGGTGCGACCGTATCGTACCGGTTGACATTTACGTGCCCGGCTGTCCGCCAACTGCGGAAGC
>DASSLE010000443.1:0-14535 GCA_035689725.1 Pseudolabrys sp. | reverse complement strand
GCTTCATGCCCATAAGCCGCGCATTCTGCCGGTCTTGCATGTAGCCGACCAAGATTCCATCCTCGATCAAAACGGTGCGATTGGTTGGTGTGCCTTCATCATCAATGGACAATGATCCGCGGCGCGCCTGCATGGTGCCGTCATCAACAACGGTGACGCCCTTTGCCGCAACCTGCTGGCCCATAAGTCCCGCAAAGGCTGATGTCTTTTTGCGATTGAAGTCGCCTTCAAGGCCATGCCCGACGGCTTCGTGCAGCATTACACCCGGCCAGCCGCAGCCGAGCACGACATCCATTTCACCAGCAGGGGCAGGTACGGCCTGAAGATTCACCAACGCCTGGCGTATCGCCTCATCGGCAGCGCCTTGCCAGGCTTGCGGCTCAATGATTCGCTGAAAGCTTTCGCGCCCGCCAAATCCAGAGCTGCCGGTTTCCTGTCGATCGCCATCGCCAGCGACCACCGACACATTGAGGCGCACCATTGGGCGTATGTCGCGATAGGTTTCTCCATCGGCGCGCAAGATTTCCACCACTTGCCAGCTCGCAGCGACACTGGCGGTCACTTGTCGCACGCGCGTATCCTTCTCACGCGCATACGTATTAATCGATTCCAGCAGCTTCACCTTGATGTCAAATGCCGGCGAACCCAGCGGATTTTCGTCGTTATAGAGCTTGCGGTTGGTACGGCTTGGAGCCTCAGCATAAGTTCCGCTGTGGCCGCCCTTGACGGCTCGCACCGCCTCAGCTGCGCGGGCGATCGCTGCTTCCGATACGTCAGAGGCGTGGGCATAGCCGACTGCTTCGTCCTTCACCGCCCGCAAGCCGAATCCTTGGACCGTGTCGTAAGTCGCTTGCTTGAGCCGGCCGTTGTCAAAGGTCAGGGCCTCGGCCTGGCGATATTCAAGGAACAGTTCGCCGTCGTCGGCGCCGTCGAGGCCACGCCCGATAAGCTGCCGCACTTTGCTGCGCTCAAGGCCAGCGCGGTCGATCAGGGAAGAGGGGAATGTCATGCTCGGCTCCGCGTCACGCGTCAGTCTTCAGTAGATAGTGTGGCGGAAGCCGGGTCGCGAGGGGATCACGGCAGCTTGTCGTAGCCCTCGCCGAAGCCGGCAAGGCTCATCGGGAAGCCAATACCTTCCTCCGGTGTCTGGAAGATAATGAAGGTCGCGGTCTTGCCGGTGCGCAGTTTTTTGATGAGCTCATCGTCCATGACCACTTCCGCGATGCAGCCATTGGGCAAGCAGCGCACGAAACCCGCCCGTCCGATATCGGCCTGGTCGATCTTGAGCCCCAAGCCGGACGGCAGCAGCACGCCCAACGGGGCCACAACCCGCATCAGCCGGCTTTTCGCATCTGCGGTTTTGAGCACAATGACAGTCAAGCCGACATTGGCGCGGTCTTCCGCTGTGACGCTCTGGATCAGCGCGCACTGTTCGGTCTTGGCACCGGGAGGTGTGTCGCAGCGGATCTGCCAGTCCTTGTGCACAGATTTGACGGCACCCTGCGCAAGGGCGCGGTCCGAAGCTACGAGCACCAGCGCCGCCACCAGGATTACTGGCGCGAGCCGTACCGCGCCGCCAAGGGCGTGCCACCCATGCTCGATAATTCGCATCATTCGATCCCTTGGCATTCGCCGGCACTTCCCATACGGCGCGTGTGGGCGGCGAATCGCCGTTCCTTTGATATTTTAGGCGTCCTCGTTGGGTCATGCCCGGCCTATCTGTCAAGCAAAGCATGGCCGGGGTCCGGGGCTCCGGCGGTGGCACAATGCCGTACGAGCGGGTGCCAGAGCGGGTTTTGGGTACGCCGTTTGTCGCATGTAGGGGGTAATGAGGCGCATTGCGGGAGGGCTGGAATTGTGGTTTGAGAGGCCGGGATTTCCCCCCGTCCCGCCGCACCGCCCAAGCTGCCACGCCCGTGGCAAATGCCGTGCTCAGCGGGCCGCGCCGAACATCATGATGCCTGTGGTGGGCGGCAAAAAAGGGCCTGAGCAAGGCCGTTTTTCTCGTCGAAGGAGCGCATTAAACAATGCTGGTGCTCAAGCGGTTGATCGCATTCATCACCACGAGCGTGCCCGTATTTGTCACAGGGGCGGCGCTTGCCGCGACGGGCCAACCGGAACCGTGGCAGCTCGGCATGCAGAAAGGCGCCACCCCGGTGATGGACGACATCATCTGGTTCCACGATTTTCTATTGTGGGTGATCTCGGCCATCACTCTTTTCGTGCTGGCGCTGCTCATCATCATAGTGGTGAGGTTCAACGCCCGGAGCAATCCGGTACCCTCGCGCACTACCCACAACACCGCCATCGAAGTGATCTGGACGGTCGTTCCGGTCCTCATCCTGGTGACAATCGCAGTGCCTTCGTTTCGCTTGCTGTTCTTTCAGCTCAACGCGCCGAAGGCGGACGTGACCGTGAAAGCCACGGGCAAGCAGTGGTTCTGGAGCTACAGCTATCCTGACAGCAAGTTCGAATTCGATTCGATAATGGTGCAGGACAAGGACCTCAAGCCTGGTCAGCCGCGCCTGCTCTCTGTCGATAATGAAATGGTGGTGCCGGTGAACAAGGTTGTCCATGTGCTCACCACCGGCGCCGACGTGATCCACTCATTCGCGGTGCCATCGTTCGGCATCAAGATCGACGCGATTCCCGGCCGCATCAACGAGACCTGGTTCAAGGCCGAGCGCGAAGGCATCTATTACGGCCAGTGCTCCGAGCTCTGCGGCAAGGATCACGCCTTCATGCCGATCATGGTGCGTGTCGTAAACGATAAAGAGTACACGGCGTGGATCGAGGAAGCGAAGAAGAAATACGCAACCGATGGCAGCCGTCCGACCGCAGTGGCCGCGGCCGGTGCTGCAAACTGACGAATACGCAGGCACAACGACGAGGTCGAAGGACAATAACGATGGCTAGCAACACGGCTGCTGCACACGGCGCACACGAGGCCCACGAGCACCACCCGACCGGTTGGCGGCGCTTTGTGTATTCGACGAACCACAAGGACATCGGAACGATGTATCTGGTGTTCGCTCTGGTTGCCGGCGTGATCGGCGGCCTGATGTCGATTGGCATTCGACTTGAGTTGCAAAACCCAGGCATTCAGATCTTTCCGACGCCGCACGAATTCAACGTGTTCGTCACTGCGCACGGGTTGATCATGATCTTCTTCATGGTGATGCCGGCGATGATTGGCGGCTTCGGCAACTGGTTTGTACCGCTGATGATCGGCGCGCCCGACATGGCCTTCCCGCGCATGAACAATATCTCGTTCTGGCTGCTGCCGGCCTCGTTCGCGCTTCTGCTCACTTCGGCATTCGTCGAAGGCGAGCCAGGCTCCAACGGTGTCGGCGCCGGTTGGACCTTGTATGCGCCGCTATCGACCAGCGGCCATCCCGGTCCTGCGGTCGACTTCGGTATCTTGGCGCTGCATCTGGCCGGCGCGTCATCGATCCTGGGCGCCATCAACTTTATCACCACCATCTTCAACATGCGCGCGCCGGGAATGACGCTGCACAAGATGCCGCTGTTCGTGTGGTCGATCCTGGTGACGGTGTTCCTGCTGCTGCTGTCGCTGCCGGTGCTGGCTGGTGCCATAACGATGCTGCTCACGGATCGTAATTTCGGTACCACGTTTTTCTCGGCCGAAGGCGGCGGCGACCCAATTCTTTACCAGCATCTCTTCTGGTTTTTCGGACATCCGGAAGTCTACATCCTGATCCTGCCCGGCTTCGGCATGATCAGCCAAATCGTTGCCACTTTCAGCCGCAAGCCGGTGTTTGGCTACTTGGGCATGGCCTACGCGATGGTTGCCATCGGCGGCATCGGCTTCGTGGTGTGGGCGCATCATATGTATACCGTCGGCATGTCGACGGGGGCGCAGGCCTATTTCATCGCCGCTACCATGGTGATCGCGGTGCCGACCGGGGTGAAGATTTTCTCCTGGATCGCCACCATGTGGGGCGGCTCCATCGAATTTCGTACGCCCATGCTATGGGCGCTCGGCTTCATCTTTTTGTTCACCGTGGGCGGAGTCACCGGCGTGGTGCTGGCCAACGCCGGGGTCGACCGCGTGTTGCAGGACACCTATTACGTTGTGGCGCATTTCCACTACGTGCTCTCGCTCGGTGCTGTGTTTGCCATTTTCGGCGGCTGGTACTACTGGTTCCCGAAGATGACCGGCTACATGTACAATGAGACCATCGGCAAGCTGCACTTCTGGGTCACCTTCATCGGCGTGAACCTGGTGTTCTTCCCACAGCACTTCCTTGGCCTGGCGGGCATGCCGCGCCGCTATGTCGACTATCCGGATGCGTTCCACGGCTGGAACATGATCTCATCCTACGGCTCGTATATTTCCGGATTCGGCGTAATCATCTTCTTTTTCGGAATGATTGAGGCCTTCGCGAAGAAGCGCGTGGCCGGCAACAATCCTTGGGGTGTCGGCGCCACCTCGCTGGAATGGACGCTGTCGTCGCCGCCGCCATTCCATCAATTTGAAACGCTGCCGCGGATCAAATAGGACCTCGGGCACAGCACATGTCGCTCGTCAGCGAAGGCGCAGATTTTTGCGGGCCGCTTGCCGCAAGCGCTGACCTTGCCGAGCCGAGCCTCGCGACGGTTGGCGACTACGTCGCGCTTATGAAGCCGCGAGTGATGTCGCTCGTGGTGTTCACCGCGCTTGTGGGCCTTGCTGTTGCTCCAGGCTCGCTACATCCGGTCACCAGTTTCACCGCTCTGCTCTGCATTGCGGTAGGAGCGGGGGCGGCTGGCGCGCTGAACATGTGGTACGATGCCGACGTCGATGCCCTGATGACACGAACATCCCGCCGGCCTGTGCCGATGGGGCGGGTGCAGCCGGGCGAAGCGCTTGCCTTCGGGCTGACATTAGGTTCGTTCGCAGTCGTGGTGCTCGGCCTGTTGGTGAACTGGCTCGCTGCGGCGCTGCTCGCCTTCACAATCTTCTTCTATGTCGTCATCTACACGGTCTGGCTCAAGCGCTCGACTCCGCAGAACATCGTGATTGGCGGCGCTGCGGGAGCTTTTCCGCCGATGATCGGTTGGGCGGCGGCGACTGGGTCGTTATCGCTCGAGCCGGTGCTGTTGTTCCTGATTATCTTCTTCTGGACGCCCCCGCACTTCTGGGCGCTCGCGCTCTATCGCACCGAAGATTATGCACGCGCTGGCATTCCGATGCTGCCCGTCGTCGCTGGTGATGCAAGCGCGCGGTGGCAGATTCTGCTCTATACATTGATCCTCGTGCCGCTCGGCATCGCGCCTTGGCTGTTCGGCTTTACCGGGGCACTTTACGGAACGACCGCCGCAGCCACTGGCGTGATTATGCTGGCGCTGGGATGGCAGGTTCTGCGCGAGCGGCGGCCGGCCGAACGTGCGAGCCGCAATCTTTTCGCCTTTTCGATTCTGTATCTGTTTCTGCTGTTCGCGGTGCTGCTGGTTGAGCGTGGATGGGGCGGGCTGATCGTCCGTTTGGCAACGTGAGCAGTAGGATCGTCATGAACGAGCAACGCGACGACGACGGCATTGTGCTCACCGAAGCACAGAAGCGCGTGCAACGTTCCCGTTCGATTGCCATCGCGCTCGCGCTCGCTGCGCTGGTCATATTGTTTTATGCGATGACGCTGGTAAAGGGGCCGGGCGTCCTGGTCCGCCCCATCTGACTAATGAACCACTGGAACCGATGACCGCACGCTCTCGGAAATCCTATAAAAAGGCGCTGCGGCGCGATGCGCTGGTTGCCGCTTGCTGCGGCGCGGTTGTCGCCAGCATGGTCGGGGCAGCCTATGCGGCGGTGCCATTCTATAACTGGTTTTGCAAGACCACTGGGTTCGGCGGCACCACTCAGGTCGTGGAGAAAGCGCCCGATCATATCCTTGGCCGCACGCTCACCATCCGTTTTGATTCCAACGTGTCGCCTGGGCTGCCCTGGAGATTCCAGCCAGAGCAAAACGCAATTCAGGTGCGCATCGGCGAGGTGGCGACCGTACACTACAAGGTCGTCAACGAATCAGCACGCCAAATCGCTGCACAGGCTTCCTATAATGTCTCGCCACCAACTGTCGGAGCCTATTTCGACAAGATTAACTGCTTCTGCTTCACCGAGCAGCGCCTGAAGCCAGGCGAGACGCGCGAGATGACGGTGGTGTTTTATATCGATCCTGCGATCGTAAAAGACCGCGACCAGAACGATCTCAACACTATCACGCTATCCTATACATTCTACCGGCTGCGCGAGCCGGGCCAGCCGGTTGCCGAGGCGCCGGACAAAAACCCGAGCAAGCTCTAACGGAGACGAAGACGATGGCCGACGCTCACGCCAAGCCGCACCACGACTACCACCTGGTCGATCCGAGCCCATGGCCGGCGGTCGGCGCGGTGTCCGTTTTCATTCTGGCGGTCGGCGCCATCAGTTGGATGCATCACATGTATGCCGCCGCCCCGCTGGTGTTCGGCGTCGGCGTGCTCGGCGTGCTCTACACCTTCATCGTGTGGTGGCGCGATGTGATCCGCGAAGCGCAATTTGATGGCTATCACACGCGCGTGGTGCAGATTTCGCACCGCTACGGCATGATCCTGTTCATCGCGTCCGAGGTGATGTTCTTCGTCGCCTGGTTCTGGGCCTATTTTAATACTGCGCTATTCCCGGGGGACGTGCATGACGTCGGCCGTATTGCGGTGACTGGCGGCGTGTGGCCGCCGAAGGGGATCGAGACCTTCGATCCATGGCACTTGCCGCTGCTCAACACGCTCATTCTGCTTACGTCAGGGACCACGGTGACCTGGGCGCATCATGCACTGCTCGAAGACGACCGGCAGGGCCTGAAGTGGGGTCTCATCCTCACGATTCTGCTGGGGCTCACCTTCACTTGCGTGCAGGCCTACGAGTACTCGCACGCGTCCTTCCACTTTAGCGGCAACATCTACGGCGCTACTTTCTTTATGGCGACCGGGTTCCATGGCGCCCATGTCATCATCGGCTCGATCTTCCTGATTGTTTGCCTGATGCGCGCGATGGCCGGGCACTTCAATCCGAAACAACACCTCGGCTTCGAATTCGCCGCGTGGTACTGGCATTTCGTTGACGTCGTGTGGCTGTTCTTATTTGCCTGCATATATGTCTGGGGCGCGGGCGTGCCGCACCCTGAGTGACCATCGTGAATGGCTTATTGAAAGGGCGGCATCATCACGCCGCCCTTTTGTTTGGTGATTAGTTAGCGTCATGACCGATCACGCATCGAGCAACAATCTGCCGATCGGCCGCGGCCTGCGCGGCCGCTGCCCGCGTTGTGGCGAGGGCCGACTGTTTCAAGGATTCCTGGCGCTGCGGCCAGCGTGCGAAAAGTGCGGTCTCGACTACGGTTTCGCCGACGTGGGCGACGGGCCGGCGGTATTCGTGATCCTCTTCGGAGGTTTCGTTGTCGTATTCGCGGCGCTAATGACCGAAGTTGTCTATCAACCGCCCTACTGGATGCATGCGGCTCTGTGGTTGCCATTGATTTTGATCGTGACGCTCGCTCCGTTACGCCTGATCAAAGGTCTGTTGATCGCGCTGCAATACCACCACAAGGCGGCGGAGGGCCGCCTCGAATATCAGGGCGACGAGTGAGCAAGGTGCGGCGCAAGCGAAAAAGTGGCGTGCTTGACGTGACCGTAGCCGCACTCGTCGGAGTTGCGATCTTGGGTGGACTCGGCATCTGGCAACTCGATCGCAAGATCTGGAAAGAAAATCTGATCGCGACGCTCAGTACTCGGCTCGGCCGTGCTCCAGAAGATTTGCCGCCACGCGCCAGCTGGCCGCGGCTCCGTCAGGATGGCGAAGAATTCCGCCGCGTGGCCTTTCCAGCCGAGTTTCTCGATGGCGAGGAGGCGCTGGTTTACACAGCCGGCTCCCCATTGCGGCCGGACGTGAAAGGGCCAGGCTATTGGGTGTTCGCGCCGGCGCGGCTTGCCGGTGGTAGCATCGTTCTTGTCAATCGAGGATTCGTGCCGGTCGATCGTAAGGACCCGGCCACGCGTGCCGAGGGCACGCCGCGTGGCACCGTCGACCTGGTCGGCGTCGTCCGATGGCCGGAGATGCGCGATTCCTTCACGCCAGCGGACGATCCAAAACAAAATGTCTGGTATTTGCGTGATTCTAATGCGATCGCGACATTCAAAAAATGGGTGACCGCGGCGCCGTTCTATATTGACCAGGAAGAGCCGATGTCACCCGGCGGCTGGCCAAAATCGGGCAAGCTCGAAGTGCATTTACCCGACAATCATCTGCAGTACGCCATTACTTGGTTCGGCCTCGCGTTGGCGCTCGCTGGCGTTTACGTCGCTTGGCTTGCCCGCCGCTTCTTTGGGCGGAAAGAGCATTTCTTGTGAAAGCGGGCACGCAAGGCTACTGTGCCGTTGCCAATACCGTTGTGACCAGAGCTTAAAACGAAGCTGAATCAATGCTTTACGTCTCCACCCGGGGCGATGCTCCCTCGCTCGACTTTGTCGATGTGATGCTCGCGGGCCTCGCCCGCGATGGCGGCCTTTACGTGCCGGAATGCTGGCCGACTCTCGATCGCGCGACAATAGAAAGCTTTGCCGGGAAGCCATACGCCGAGGCCGCCGTCGAGGTGATCCGTCCCTTTGTCGGAGATGGAATTGCAGAGGCCGATCTCGCCCGCATGGCGCGCGAGGCTTACGGGAATTTCCGCCACCCGGCGGTGGCGCCGCTCACTCAGCTCAGTCCGAATCTGTTCGTGCTTGAGCTCTTCCATGGGCCCACGCTCGCCTTCAAGGATCTGGCGATGCAGCTAGTGGCGCGGCTGATGGATCACGTGCTGCATCAACGTGGCGAACGCACCACCATCGTGGTCGCAACGTCCGGCGACACGGGCGGCGCTGCCGTTGAAGCCTTCCGTGGTCGTGCGCAGACAGATGTGGTCGTCCTGTTCCCACAAGGCCGCATTTCCGAGGTGCAACGGCGAATGATGACCACCGTGCCGGATGCGAATGTGCACGCGCTCGCTATAGAAGGCACGTTCGACGACTGCCAGGCGCTGGTGAAGGCTATGTTCAACCATCACGCCTTCCGTGATAGCGTGCGACTCTCCGGCGTCAATTCCATCAATTGGGCGCGCATCGTCGCGCAGGCCATCTATTATTTTACTGCCGCTGTCGTGCTCGGCGCACCGTACCGGAAAATAGCATTCACCGTGCCGACCGGAAATTTCGGCGATGTCTATGCGGGCTACGTCGCTTCACGCATGGGGCTGCCGATTGATCGCCTGGTGGTGGCGACCAATGTCAACGATATCCTTGTCCGTACTTTCGCCAGCGGCGCGTATGAGATCCGCGACGTTGTGGCAACAACTTCACCATCGATGGACATCCAGGTTTCCTCGAATTTCGAACGCCTGTTGTTTGATGCCTATGGTCGTGACGCCTCCGCTCTCCGTGCACTAATGGGCTCGCTGGCCCAGTCTCGCCGCTTCGCGGTATCGGCACACGCGCTCAAGGAGCTGCGCGCCCTGTTTACTGCTGACCGGGCCGATGAGGAGGAGAGTGCCGCCGAGATTCGTGCCTGGATGCGCGAGGCCAATTATTGTGTTGACCCACACACCGCCGTCGCGTTGGCAGTAGCCGAAAAGGAGACACGCGATCCTTCCGTTCCGATGGTGGTGCTATCGACCGCACACCCAGCGAAATTTCCCGATGCGGTCAAGACCGCTTGCGGCATCGTTCCAGCGCTACCAGATAGGCTCGCTGACCTGACAAAACGGAAAGAGCGCGTCACCGTGCTGCCGGTCGATCAGGCAGCTGTAGAACGGTATGTAACATCGATCTCGCGCGCGGCGCGTGAAGGAGCAGCGGCATGAGTGTCGAAGTGACTTGCCTCCCGTCCGGTCTGTCGGTAGTGACGGATCGAATGCCACATCTCGAGACAGCTTCGCTTGGGGTGTGGATCAGCTCCGGCAGCCGCAACGAGAAGTCCGACGAGCACGGGATCTCGCATCTGCTCGAGCACATGGCTTTCAAAGGCACCAGGCGCCGCACCGCGCGGCAGATCGCGGAAGCGATCGAGGCGGTGGGCGGAGACCTCAACGCGGCAACGAGTGCAGAATCGACGGGCTATTTTGCACGCGTGCTCAAGGCCGACGTTCCGCTTGCACTTGATGTTCTCTCCGACATCCTGTCCGAACCGACTTTCGATGCGGAAGAACTACGGCGCGAGCAAAACGTTATCGTGCAGGAAATCGGCGCGACCGACGATGCCCCCGACGATCTTGTGTTCGATCGTCTCCAGGAAACGGCGTTTCCACTGCAGCCGATTGGCCGCTCCATTCTCGGTACGCCAGATACTGTGCGCTCCTTCAACCCGTCACGCCTGCGGGCCTATCTATCGCGCAACTATCGCGCTCCTAACATGGTGGTGGCTGCGGCCGGGGCGATCGAGCATGATGCAATCGTTGCCGAGGTCGATAAGCGCCTCGCCAGTTTCAAAAGCCCGGCCGCGCCGGAACCAGAACCTGCGCATTTCCGCGGCGGTACGAGAGTGGAAACGCGCGACCTCGAGCAAGTGCATATAGCAATGGCACTGCAAGGATTGCCCGTGCGCGACGAGCAGCTCTATAGCTTGCAGGTATTCACAAGCGTTCTGGGCGGAGGCATGTCGTCGCGTCTGTTCCAGGAAGTGCGCGAAATTCGCGGTCTCTGTTACGCCATCCAGGCTTTCCACATGCCCTTTGCCGATACTGGATTGTTTGGTCTCTATGCCGGCACGGACGAATCCGACGCTCCCGAGCTCATGCGCGTGGTGATCGATCAGATCGGCAACGCCACCGAAACGCTAAACGATATCGAGGTTAGACGCGCCAAAGCCCAAATGAAGGCCGGGCTGTTAATGGCACTTGAAAGCTCCGAGGCGCGCGTCGGCCAATTGGCGCGACAGATGCTGGCTTATGGGCGTCCAATTCCGATGGAGGAGATCGTCGCTAAGGTCGATGCAGTCACCGTTGAAAGCGCCCGCGCGGCTGGCCGCGCCTTGATCGGCGGCGCCGGGCCTGCGATTGCCGCGCTCGGACCGGGCAGTGGTCTTGCCAGTACCGCCGCAATCGCTGAAAGTCTGGTTCGCCGCGCGGCTTGATCCGCGCGGCGCTCGGCCGACCCCGTCCATGGCGTTCTTCAGGACCGTCAATTTCAACGAAAGCATGCCGGGCATTGCCGGCACGGGCGTCACATTGCGCGCGCCCCATAGCGGCGATTTTGCCGAATGGGCAGCTTTGCGCGAGACGAGCCGTGGCTTCCTTGTTCCGTGGGAGCCGACTTGGCCGTCCGATGATCTCACGCGTGGTGCCTTTCGCCGCAGGCTTAAGCGATATGCCGAAGACCAACGTAGCGATTTGGCCTATGCCTTTTTGATCTTCCGCAGCGAAGATGACGTCATGGTTGGCGGCCTAACGCTCGCCAATATCCGTCGCGGTGTGGCTCAGGCGGGCAGTATCGGATATTGGATTGGCGCACCGTTCGCTCGTAAGGGCTATATGACCGCGGCGGTACGCGCGCTGATACCCTACAGTTTCACCACATTGCGGTTGCACCGGCTGGAGGCAGCCTGCATTCCCGACAACACCGCATCGATCCGTCTGTTGGAAAAGACCGGCTTCGAGCGAGAGGGCTATGCCCGCAACTATTTGTGCATCAACGGAATCTGGCAGGATCATCTATTGTATGCGCGGCTCAAGGACGACATCGGTTAAGCGGTTGCCTTGGGGTAGCCACGCTTGGCTTGTTATAAATGCAGCGGTGAAATGGCGGGGAGAAACGCGAGATAAAATGGCCGGAGAACAAATTGCCCAGGCTGTGAGGGTAACCATCGGCGCAACAGCACTGTTAGGCTTTTCGCTGGTGCTTGCCGGCTGCGGCTCCAGCAATCTATTCAGCACCTCCGCGCTAGACCTTTTCAGCACGTCTTCAAAGGCAACCACTGGCGATACCGAGAGCGGTACTGCTGCTACCGATGTTGAGTGCCCCAGCGTCAACGTGCGCACCGGTGCGGCGACGATGATGATCGGCAGCAAACCGGGTGAGGGCGAACCATCTGCCGTTGATCTGCGTTATCAGGCAACGATCATCCGTACCGCGCGCGAGTGTCACGTGAATGCCGGTACCATGACTATGAAGGTTGGCATTGAAGGCCGAGTCATCACCGGGCCGGCTGGCGGTCCTGGCACGATCGACGTGCCGCTGCGCATTGCGGTGGTGCACGAGGGCGTCAACCCGAAGCCAATCACATCAAGATTCGCTCGCGTGCAGGTGACTGTAGCTAGCGCGGTCGATCGGGTTACCTTTACGCATATCGACCCCGAGATCTCATTTCCAATGCCGCAGCCGATAGCGGATATTGATGCCTATGTGGTTTACGTGGGTTTCGATCCAATGGGGGCGCAGCAGGAAAAGAAGAAGCCCGCGAGCAAGCCGAAACCAAAGCCAAAATCGGTTGCGAAACCGCGTCAAAGCTGAATGAGAACCACCAGCCGCGCAGATCGATGATCGCGCTTTTCGGTGCGAGTCCAGCGCCTGCTGCGGGTGCAACAAAAAGGCCGACGCGAGGACTTGGGGGAACCGTCAATCCGCCAGCTAGTTCAACTTCTTGCGGACGTCCTCGATGCCTTTGGCGATCAATTCGCCCGCGAGCTGGCCTTTGGTCTCAGCACTGAGGATCTTCTCGGCGGCAGCGATGGCAGCTTCGGCGGCTGCGCTACGCACGTCAGCGGCCGCCTGTGCTTCGGCCTGGGCGATCTTGGTTTCGGCCATCGCGGTGCGGCGGGCGACGAAATCTTCGATTCTTGCCCTCGCTTCAGTCGCGAGTCGTTCGGCCTCGGCTTTGGCACCTGAAATAATGTCCTCCGCCTCGCCTTCGGCGGCTTGCCGCTTGCGCTGATACTCGGCCAGAAGTTGGGCCCCTTCGTCCTTGAGCTTGCGCGCCTCGTCGAGCTCGGCCCTGATGCGTGCCGACCGTTCGTCGAGCGATTTCGCTAGCATGCGATGAACGCCGATGAATCCTAGCCCCGACAGGAATACGACGAAGGCCAATGCCACCCAGGTTTCCGCTTCCATCAGCATGGCTACTGACCCTTCAACACGTCAGCGACGGCTGCTGCAACCGATTTCTCGTCCGGAGATTTCCCGATCAGCCGCTCGACAATGGCGCGCGCGGCACCTTCAGCAATACCGCGAACATTCGACATCGCCGATTGCTTGGTGGCGGCGATGGTTTTTTCAGCGGCCGCAAGCTTTGCGTTGAGCGCATCCTCAAGCGTCTTGCGACGCTCTTCAGCTTCCGCCGCTTGTCGATCTCGCGTTTCGTTCGCCATCGTCTGCGCGCGCGCGCGCGCGTCCGCGAGAGCCTTTTCGTAAGCTGCAACCGCTGCGTCCGACTCACTCTTCAGCCGGGAGGCTTCGCCGATGTCGTCAGCGATGCGCTTCTGTCGGCTCTCAATGATCGAAGCAACGCGCGGCAACGCCAGCTTCGACATCAGCACGTAGAGCAAGACAAAGGCGATCGCCAACCACACGAGTTGCGAGGCAAAAGTCTGCGACTGGAACGGCGGAAAGCCGCCGTGACCACCCGCGGCAGGGTGCCCGGTGCTTGTCGTGTGCGCGGGCTCGGCCATCATTTGCTCCGATGCGTGCGCGAGCTCGGCTCTATAGCGCGAATAGCAGCAACAGCGCGATCAGCAGCGAGAAGATGCCAAGCGCTTCGGTGATGGCGAAACCGAAGATCAGGTTGCCGAACTGGCCTTGCGCAGCCGACGGATTGCGCAGAGCGGCGGCCAGATAGTTGCCGAAGATGATGCCGACGCCGACGCCGGCGCCACCCATGCCGATGCAGGCAATGCCCGCACCGATATATTTTGCTGCCACTGGATCCATAACTAGCTCCTTCTGGTTTTCCGTTCGGGCCGTCAGTGACCCGGGTGAATAGCATCGTTGAGATAGATGCAGGTGAGGATGGCGAAGACGTAGGCCTGGAGGAATGCGACCAGAGTCTCCAACGCAAAAAGCATGACGACCATCAGGAACGGAAGCACGCCGCCAATCCAGCCGACGACGCCGAGTCCGGTGCCGAGCAGGATGATGAAGCTGGCGAAGACCTGAAGCGTGATGTGTCCAGCCAGCATGTTCGCAAACAGACGTACGCTGTGCGAGACCGGCCGCGACACGAACGAAAGGATCTCGATCGCTACGATCAGCGGCAGGATGTAGATCGGCACGCCCTTGGGCACGAAGAGGTTGAAGAAGTGCAGTCCATGCCGCATGAGGCCGTAAATCAACACCGTGAAGAATACTGTAAGCGCTAGCGCGGCGGTGACGATGATGTGGCTAGTGACCGTGAAGGAATAGGGGATCAGGCCGATCATGTTCAGCGTCAGCACGAACATGAAAATCGAGAATACAAAGGGGAAAAACTTCATGCCTTCGGAGCCGGCGGTGCTGCGCACGGTCGTTGCCACGAATTCATAGGCGATCTCGGCGGCC
>DASSLE010000442.1:0-3257 GCA_035689725.1 Pseudolabrys sp. | reverse complement strand
GTCCGGCCCTCGAGAAAGCGTTCCTGCATGATCATCCCCGTCTGGCGTTCGCCGTCGCGGCAAGTCTCGCTCTGAGCTCGGTCTTGAGCACCTTGCCGTAATTGTTCTTCGGCAGTTCCTTTTCAACGATATAGGATTTCGGCCGCTTGAAGCGAGCGATGTGCTCAAGGCAGTGACGATCAAGGTCGGTAGTTTCGAGCTTGGCTCCGTGCTTGGCCACGACGAAGGCGACAACATCCTCACCCCATTCGGCGCTTGGCCGTCCCACAACTGAAACCTCAGAAACCGCCGGATGCAAAAGGAGCGCTTCCTCCACCTCGCGGGGATAGATGTTCGTGCCTCCGGAAATGATCACATCCTTCGATCGGTCTTTCAGCGTGAGAAAGCCGTCATCGTCCATTGAGCCAACGTCGCCCGTCCAAAGCCAGCCGTCGTGGATCGTTTTACTTGTCGCTTCCCGGTTGCGCCAATAGCCAAGCATGACGGGCGCGCCCCGGACCAGAATTTCGCCGGCTTCTCCCGCAGGCAGCTCGTGCCCGTCTTCGTCGCCGATGCGAACCTCCACGCAGGATTGGGCAATACCGACGGATCCAAGCCGTTCGTGCCAGCGCGGGTGCAGACGGTCGGCAACCAGTGCCCGCGATAACGCCGTAATTGTCATTGGGCTCTCGCCCTGACCGTATATTTGTACAAAGCGCGGCCCCATCACTGCGACCGCCTCTTCAATATCGGCCACATACATCGGCCCTCCGCCATAGACGATGGTGCGGATGCCGTCGCCATTCGATCCTTCCGTCTTTGCCCGGTCGATCAGACGCCGCACCATCGTCGGCGCCGCGAACATCGAAATATCCCGCAGCGAGCGCGCGAGCGCGAGCACTTCATCGGCCTCAAACCCGCCGGACTCGGGCACGACGTGGCGGGCGCCGCGCATGACATGCATGAAGTTATAAAGCCCGGCACCATGAGACATCGGTGCAGCATATAGGGCTGCATCAGCGTTGCGCACCTCATCTACATCCACGAAATAACTGAACGCCATGGCGTGCAGGTTTCCGTGGGAAATCATGACGCCTTTCGGCTTACCGGTGGTGCCGGACGTATAGAAGAGCCACGCCAGGTCGTCGCGACTGCGTGCGACCGGTGCCGACATTAGCTCCGAAGTACGCAATGCGGAGAATTCTTTGCGCTCAACGGCGAGGACGGCAGCAAGTCCCGGCAATCTCTCGATCAGGGGAGTTAACTCGGCCGCTACCGATTCGGAAACGAAGACCGCTTTGGCCTCGGCGTTCTCGATGATCCAGGCGGCCTCTTTCGCATGCAGCTTGAAATTGATCGGCACGACGGCAGCGCCGGCAAACCAGGTGGCGTAGAGCAGTTCGAGATACTCAACACAGTTCGACATGACGATCGCGACACGATCGCCAGGGGCGATGCCCAAGCGTGCCTGCAGCGCGGTGGCGAGACTGGCAACTCGCCGGGCAAATTCGGCGTAGTCGGCCACGACGTTTTTGTCGCTGAGAAGCGCCGGTGCATTCGGCAAACGACGCCCTGTGCGAACCAGCCACTCCGCAAGGTTCATGATAGCTCCTAGATTGCCGCCCCTTTTGTACGGAAGGATGAGGAAGCAATCTTATTGGTCTGCGGGTCCTAGGGGTAGACAGCCTACTTTGCAAGACGTCCGCTATGGGTCATTCGCGACCTAGCGGTCAAAGCCAACGCTCGTGCTTGTCCGCTGTTACTCCAATAGCGGACAAAAGCGGGTGCGGTGGGATTGTCCGCTAAGTGCCAGAAGCGGACATTACGACACGTCCGCGCCAAGTCCACATGTCCCTCAGAAGCAGACGTCGCCTTTCAAAAGAAGCTTCGGCCATTCACGTTATTCCGGCTGAAATCCTTTCGACTTGAACACAGGAGCAGCTGTCGTTCCTTTAAGAAACTGGATGAACGTACGACGGTGGGAACAATCGAAAAGTACAAACTGCGCTTCCCTGTGGGGCATAGCGCCGACGCCCATCAAGTTTCGGCCCTCACCGGCGCATACACCAACGAGGAGCCACGCTATCTTCAATCGACGGGATTTTTGCTCGATCCAGACGGTCGGGTGCTGAACGCAGTTTATTCAAGCGGGTCGATCGGCAGGTTGGTTGCCGAAGATGTCGTCGGAATGGTCACCTATCTCAAATCAAAGGCCTGATAACGGGCGAGCGGCGCACGGGCTGATGTCCGCTTTGGGTCAAAAGCAGACATGACCGGATGTTTGGGTGATGTCCGCTTTATCCCCGAGAGCGGACAGACATTGGTCAGCGCTGCGGGCTAACCGTCCGAGTTTGCCAATGCTGCGTTCTCGATCGCGATGGCTGAAGGCGCGCGCCGTTGCCACACGTCTTGTGCGCTCATTCCGGCGATCATTGCGATGACGAACACGATCACGCGTGGCGACAAGCTTACGAGATTTTCCAACGCCGGACCTGGGCATAGCCCGGCCAGACCCCAACCGATACCGAACAGTACCGAGCCCACGACCAGTGGCCGGTCGATATCGGTTCGGTTTGGCCAGAGATGCTGTGCTGCAAAAACCGGCCGACCCTGCCGGCGCGCCCACGCGTAGCCCACGCTGGAGATGGCGAGCGCGCCGGCCATGACGAAGGCGAGTGTCGGGTCCCAGCGGCCGAAGATGTCGAGAAAACCTAAGACCTTTGCGGGCTGCGTCATGCCCGAGATCATCAGACCAGCACCGAAGACCAGACCGCACAGAAAGCTCGCGAGCCCTTGCATGGTTCAGCCTCCGAAACCGTGACGCATAATTGCGACCACAATTATCGCACTGGCCATGAAGATAGCGGTTGCGGCGATCGAGCGCGCCGAAAGCCGGGCGATACCACATACGCCGTGGCCAGAGGTGCAGCCGCCGCCGTAGCGAGCGCCGAAGCCAACCAGAACGCCGGCGGCAACGATCAGTAACCAGCTTGCCGGCATTTGTGGCTCAGGCAGCGGATAGCCGAACAAGCCGATGACGATCGGCGCGACAATGAGGCCCGCGATAAAGGCGAGTCGCCAAACTTTGTCGCCGGCAGACAGCGCCAAAGCGCCGCCTAGGATGCCGCTTATTCCGGCGACGCGGCCGTTCAACAGCATCAGCAGTACCGAAGCCAGTCCTATCAATCCGCCGCCGAGCAAGGCCGATACCGGATCGAATGCAGGCATAGATTATCCTCGCCCTAAAGACCGGATGAATCGAAGCATGATTGAATCCC
>DASSLE010000441.1:0-15010 GCA_035689725.1 Pseudolabrys sp. | reverse complement strand
CAGGCCAGAAGACGGCCCGCTACAGGATTTTCACCAACCAATTTGTGCGGAGTATCAAATGAAAAAAGTTATGTGCGCGGTGGTCGCCAGCACATTCATGTTTGCGACCATTGCACCAAATGCCGCTTCTGCAAAGCCAGTGATGCCAGTGGTTCCCCACTTTACTGCTGGCACAAGCTCAGCGGGAGGCGCTGCGGCGACTGGTGGCCTCATTGGCTTCGTCGCCTTTCTGGTTACGTACGATCTCATACGTCGTACCACCTGCATTGGTGACCCTTTGATGCTCGGGGGTCCAGGGTTTAGCGAGCCGATGCCTGCTACGGGAAACATTCTGCCGCCTCAGTGCAAAGTCGCTCGTCAGCGTCACAGACACTGAGCCGCACGCACGCGGAATTAGGTTGGCTTGCGCCCAGCTCCGACGTTGAAGGCTACAGGCACCTTCAATCCAGCTGGAGCTTTATAGACCGCAGCTCTTCGCTCTAAAGCGGAACGGATTGCTTCTTGTGTAGCTGCGTTTTGATAGGCGACGGCCGATGCTGTTACGGCAAAGCTGCCCAAGCCCCCGCGCCATAACGTCTCAATATCCGGTATCAGATATATCGTTTGATGGTTCTCGATTGCGACTTCAGTGAGACCGGCGCCTTCAAGTAAGCGACGGAATTCATTGGTGTCAGCGAAGCGAAGGATAGAATAACCCGTTGGCAGGTCGGGCGGCGGCGATGCTCCAATTTCGGTAAGCGCTTCCCGAAAGAGGCCTGAAATCCGCATTTTGCTGGGATCGTCCCACCACGACAGGGCTATTCGGCCACCAGGCTTCAGCGTGCGGACACATTCGGCGACGGATGCTTCCGGATTTGGGAAGTGTCCCAGGCCAAAATTGCAAACCACAGCATCGAACGACTGAGTGCCGAAGGGCAAGTGCTCAACCTCCGCTGCACGGAATTCGATGCCGGGATAAGTTTTCTTTGCAAGCTCAATCATTCCGGGGGAGAGATCGACGCCGACCGTTTGCACGCCGATCTCGATTGCTTCAGACGCAAGTGACCCTGGTCCAGTAGCAACATCGAGAAGATGACTGCCCGCATGAACCTGAACTGCTTGCAGCAGAGGTTTGATGGCAAGCGCCGTAACAGGCGTAAAGAAGTCGTGATAAGTGGTCGCCAGGTTGTCGTGACGCTGGCGTTCAAAGGAACGGAAGCGCTCAGCTTCCTCGTGCGGCAGAGCTGCGCTCGCGTTGCTCATCGTCACCCCAAGAACAATTACAATGATAGCGCAATGGGGAATATGGCTCAACGGACCCATTCTAGGTACGTCGCACGAGATTATTTTAAGCGACGGAATGGGCGCAGAAGCTCATGTCCGCTATTGGCACAAAGCGAACAATCCGACTTCACCCGCGTTTGTCCGCTAGTAACCCGCGCTGCACTCAATGTGATATTGGTCGGCCATTGTGGGGGCGATCCGGTTCTTGCGTGAACTGAGAGTTCGCAATCGTTCACACGCAAATAATTTGTGATCAGCGCTCGGCCATCTCCAGATCGTGCGGACATGTTTCATCAGGTTCCCGCAAGCGGGGCAGGACGGGGGCAATGGTGGTGACGTTTCGGACACGCTGCCGAATCTAGTGTGGGTGGTCGAGGCGCTCGTTGATTCACGTCAAATGAAAGTCTCGAAAGCAACGTGTTCTTGACGGGACGTTCTGGTCGGAACACCCTGTTCCGGCGTCCAAAGCGGATCGGAGTGGTGCGTAACGCCGTCGCTCGAATAGTTGTAGCCGCGAATCCAGCGGGTAATCGTGCTGCGCGAGATGGAATGCGTCGCGACGTCCGGACGCCGCCGAAAGTTGATCAGGCGAAGCGCGTCCGCAGCGCCGTACACGCCGCGCCCGAACACTTCGTCGTCGACCGTTTTTCCAGCAGAGACTCGCATGGTGCAGCTACCGATAGCCTCTCGCGCTCGTCGCAAAAAGCAGGGCAGGGGGCGGTCAAAACAGCCTTGCTACCGAGGCGCTATCAAACTGTTCCTGCGGTCGCAGCCGAAGTTGGATGAATCTCAGAAAACACCTTATTTTATTGGTGAGCGCGATGGGACTCGAACCCATGACCTACTGATTAAAAGTCAGTTGCTCTACCGCCTGAGCTACGCGCTCGTCACCTGCGCGCGTGATCTGGTCCGAAAACGGTGACCATCTCCGATCAGGGTCGAAGACAAGCTTTTCGGGATCAAGCGCTTCGGGCTGTGTAGGGGCCCTTAACTGCCCGGTCAATAGGCGCATGCCATCTTGTTGAACTCGCGCAAGGCCCGAGATTTGTTAGACTAATGGCTAGCGCCGCCCGGAGACTGTCATGCCGATCGTCAATCGTGTCGCCGACCTGCACAAGGAAATCACCGCTTGGAGACGCGATCTCCATGCCCATCCCGAGCTGTTGTTCGACGTGCAACGTACCGCCGGCTCAGTGGCCGAGAAGCTCAAGGCCTTCGGCTGTGACGAGGTGGTGATCGGCCTCGGCCGCACCGGTGTAGTCGGCGTCATCCGTGGCCGTAAAGGTTCCTCAGGCAAGACAATCGGGTTGCGCGCCGACATGGACGCGCTGCCGATCGAGGAGGCCAACGATCTTCCATATAAGTCGACCGTAGTAGGTAAGATGCACGCATGCGGCCATGACGGCCATACGGCCATGCTGCTCGGTGCGGCGCGTTATCTCACAGAGACGCGCAATTTTGCGGGTACCGCGGTGGTGATTTTCCAGCCGGCGGAAGAGGGCGGCGGCGGCGGCAAAGAGATGGTCGACGATGGGCTGATAGACCGCTTCGGGATCGGCGAAGTTTACGGCATGCATAATTATCCGGGCATGGCGGTCGGCGCCTTTGGCATTCGCCCCGGACCGATGATGGCAGCGGCGGATGCTCTGACCATCGACATTGAAGGCGTTGGCGCTCATGCCGCGCGTCCGCATCTTGGCATCGATACGGTTCTTGTTGGAGCGCAGATTATCAACGCTATCCAGTCGGTTGTCTCGCGTAACGTCGACCCGCTCAAGTCGGCAGTCGTGTCGATCTGCATGTTTCGCGCCGGCAATACCGACAACGTCATTCCGCAGACCGTCCAGCTGCGCGGCACCGCGCGGAGCCTTGCGGCCGATGTGCGCGATCTCCTGGAGAAGCGATTACATACGGTCGTGGAGAGCACTGCGGCAGCCTACGGCGCGAAAGCAAAGCTCAGCTATCGGCTTGGCTATCCGGTGCTGGTCAATCACGAACAGCAGACGGAATTCGCAGCATCGGTCGCAAGCCAGATTGCGGGCCAGGACAAGGTTGACACGTCATTGCCGCCGATGATGGGCGCGGAGGACTTCTCGTACATGCTGAACGCGCGGCCGGGCGCCTTCATCTGGATTGGCAATGGTGACAGCGCAGGGCTGCATCACCCGGCTTACAATTTCAACGACGAAACGATTCCCTTCGGGACGTCGTATTGGGTGAAGTTGGTCGAAACGGCGCTGGCCGTCTGATCCGTCATCCCTCGCGGCTTGCTTACGCTCGCACCTCAGGGTGACGGCTCGAGATTGCCGACGATGCGTGTGAACTACTGGACGAGTTCGCCGGGCTTCGGCGCCGGGGCAGTGCGCGTCGCTTCGGCCATCGTCGCGCTTCGCCGCGTGATTGGAAGCAATTCGCCCAAGCGAGCCTCGAGGCTGCGCCAATACGCGAAATCGTTGAGCCGAGTCCGTTCGACCACCGCGAGGCCGACGGCCGCAACGAAGGGCAAGCTCTGGACGAGGAGCACGACAGCGAAAATATTGATCTCGCGGATTTCCTTGACGTTGGTGACAACGAGTACGACTGCGCCGACGATCAGCAGCCCCGCAAGCACCGCTTCCCAGAAGGCGTGGAAGTCGGTTGAACGCCTCATCCCACCCTTGGACGTACGCACGAATGGCAAGTGATCCTTGATCACGCCGAAGCCGACCGCACGCGCGACCGTCCATTGCACTGACATCGCCGCGAAAACCGAGCCGAGCAGCTGCCCCATGCGAGGTCGCACGCGCAACTGATAAAGCGTCGCGAAGTGCGCGACCGATACAATAAAACTCACGATGATCGGCGCGGTCAGGATGCGGTCAGGAACGGCAATATCGAGGAATGCGACGACCGGTACCCAGATGATATTGAGGATGGCAACTGCGACGCCGATGCTTTCCGCGCCCAGCCAGTTGAGCCAGCCGAGCGTGAATTCGCGCTTCTGTTCGCTTGTAAGTCGGCTCCCGCCCGGCAGGAATCGGCGCCAATGCTTCTTTAGAATCTGGAAGCCGCCATAGGCCCAGCGGTGCCTCTGCTTCTTGTAGGCCTCGAAGCTGTCTGGCAGCAGGCCGTGCCCGTAACGCTTGTTGGTGTAGTGGGTCTGCCAGCCAAGTTCGAGCAGCATGAGGCCGAGGTCGGTGTCTTCGCAGATCGTGTCGCTCGACCATCCGCCGGCGGCTTCGATCGCTGCGCGCCGCACCAGGCACATTGTGCCGTGGGCAATGATCGCATTGGCCTCGTTCCGCTGCACCATGCCGATGTCGAAGAAGCCGGCATATTCGCCGTTCATGGCGTAATGGATGACACTGCGTTCGCCATCGCGATGATCCTGCGGCGCCTGCACCAGGCCGACACTGGGATCGGCGAACAGCGACACAAGGTCTTTCAGCCAGTCTTTTTGCACCACATAGTCAGCGTCAATGATGCCGATCACGTCCGCGTCGGCGGCGGTGTGTACAAGGGCAAGGCGCAGCGCGCCCGCTTTAAAGCCGGCAAGGTTGTCGGCACGCACGAATTTAAAGCGTTCGCCGAGGGCACGACAATGTTGCTCAACCGGCAGCCATAGTCCTGGATCTGGCGTGTTGTTGATGACCACGATGCATTCGTAGTTCTGATAGTCGAGCTGGGCGACTGCATCGAGCGTTTGCTTGAGCATCTCGGGCGGCTCGTTATGGGCCGGAATGTGAATTGACACTTTCGGCGCCACCGCGTCGGGAGCAAGCGGCGGGCTCGCGATCAGCCGAAGCGGCTTGCGCCCGAACGCGATCGCTGCGATTTCCTCGATGCGGGCGAGCGCAATCACAATTAGCGGGATCAGCAACAACATGCCAAGCCCGAGCGCAAAGGCAGCGCCTGCCACGAAATAATGTCCGTTCCAGTAACCAAATACGGCCGCGAACCAGGCACCCACAATATTTGCAGCGCTGGCCAAAATGACCGCCTGCCACAATGTTACTGCGCTCATCGCCAGCAGAGGCAACGACAGCAGCACGCTCACCAGGATGGCAATCGTGGCAAGCCGCCAGTGATCAGGATCGGTAATCGGGCCTGTCCAATCGAACTTTGGATGGCGCGCGGCGTCGAATATTCCCCAGTACGGGCCGACACCACCTTCGAAAATCTTCCACGGCTGATCGATGGCCTCAACGATGTTGTAGTCGATGCCATGGGCGTCGGCGCGGGTAACGAAGTTACGCAGCGCGACCGCCTGTTCAATTCGACCCGGATTGGCGTTCTTGAGATTGTAGCCGGCACTCGGCCAGCCGAACTCGGCGATGACGATGCGTTTGCCGGGATAGGCCTGGCGAAGCTTGTCATAGATCAATATCGCCTGTTCGACCGCTTGCGCGTCGGAAAAGCCTTCCCAGTAGGGCAGTATGTGCGCGGCAATGTAGTCAACCGCCGAGACGAGCTCGGGGTGCTCGATCCATACGTGCCAGATTTCGCCCGTTGTCACCGGTACGTTTGTTGAGCGCTTCACGCGCTGGATCATCTGGATGAGATCGCCCACCTTCTGCTCGCCGCGGAAGATGGTTTCGTTGCCGACGATGATGCCGTTGATGTTGCTGTGACGCTTGGCGAGATCGACGACCGAGCGGATTTCGCGCTCGTTGCGGTCCTGATTCTTGTCGATCCAGGCGCCGGCGGTGACGCGCAATCCGAACTCGGATGCGATGCCGGGCACAAGCTCGACGCCGCCGGTCGAGGAATAAGTCCGGATCGCGCGCGTCAGCGGTGACAACATTTTGAGATCGGCACGAATTTGTGCCGTTCGCGCCAAGGCGCCCGAGTCCGGATGCGCGGAACCTTCAAATGGCGCGTAAGAAACACTCGCGAGCTGGCCCTCGAAGTTGGGGGCGCGAGCATTGTCGCGCATTAACGCCCACAATCCAGCATGCACGCACGCCACAACGGCGAGGACGGCAGCAACGGTGCGCATAGAACTCGAAACCACGTGGGGCTGGATGGCAGACCCTCGAACCCGTCCCCTGGGCTCAGCCGATACTCCGTCTGCGAGATGCAGCGTAGCGCGGCGTAAGGTAGAGATTCAAGTAATTAGCCGACATGGCAATTCCTAGGCACCGGCATGGCACCCGCATGAATTTCCTTAACGGAAACGCGATCTAGCGCTGGGTGGTTCCGCTGGAAACGGTGGCCGGCGGCTGGGCAGCCGCGGATGCGGCAGTAGGCTCCAAGCTGGGGTTGAGCCAGCAAGCATGTACCCGGCCGCTAAGGGTTTCCTGCGCCTTCGGGTCGATATTTCCCTGCCGGACCAGACAGCGGAACGTGGCCTGGATATGGGCGCTCGGGCAGCCGAAGCGGTCATAAAGGTCCAGGTGGCGGAAGGCCGTGTCGAGATCGTCGCGCCAGAGCAGGTTGACCACGCGCCGGCCGAGCCAGACGCACTCCGGGTTGCCGGCCGGGCCGGTCAAAAGGCGCGATGCCTCGGCGATCTCGTCGATCTTTTTCTGGGTTTCCTTGGCTGCGTCGGCGGCTGGTTTTTGAGGTTCGGGCGGCTTGCCGTCTCCACTTTGCGCGAAGGCGGCCGGGATGATGAGAAACAAGCCCGCCACACAACAGAGCATGGCAAGAAACTGACGCAACTTGAGAGAAAACCGCATTGTCCCCGTCGGATGTTTGTTCTTGGTCCCGTACTTTCGTCCTTGGGTCCTGTCTGCGACCCGATTGGGACGCTAATACGGCGATGATTTACCTTGTAAATCCGCCCCCGATCCGGCGGCATCTTAGATTCGGCGCCATCTTAAATGGAATTGCAGCAACAGACTTGGCCCCAACCCGCCCGTTTGTCCAGCTTAACCGCAGTCGTTGCTTAAAGACAGGTCAGCTTGGCATCGGCGGCCTCGCACGATAAGTCCGTCCCGCGACTATCGACGTATGGGTTTCCGATGCGCCATGCTTTCGCCTGCCTCGCCGTTACGGCGATGGCTATAGCCGGTGTCTGGACCTGGCTTGGCGGTCCAGTGCTCTTGATGCCATCCCAGCTCGGCCGCGGTGAAAAGCTCTATTGCGTGTCCTACACGCCTTTCCGAGGCGCACAGACGCCGCTCGACCCCTCCATCGTGATCCCGGCTGCCCAGATTGAGGACGATCTTGCGCGTCTCGCTGAGGTTACGGATTGCGTACGCACCTATTCGGTCGATTTTGGGCTCGACCAGATTCCGGGCATCGCGGCCAGGCACGGCCTGAAGGTGATGCAAGGCCTATGGCTCTCGAGCAACCTGGTTAAAAGCCAGTACCAGATTGAAACTGCAGTTTCGCTTGCAAACAAATATCCCGGCACCGTCCGCTCAGTGGTGGTTGGCAACGAGGTGTTATTGCGCGGCGACATGACCGCGGCGGACCTCGCCAACACCATCCGAGCGATCAAGGCGCGCGTGCACGTGCCGGTGACCTATGCTGACGTTTGGGAATTCTGGCTACGCAATACAGACGTGGCAAACGCCGTCGATTTCATCACCATCCACATCCTGCCTTATTGGGAGGATTTCCCGATTCCTGCGAGGAGCGCCGTCGCTCATGTCGAGGCAATCCGCCGCCAGGTCGTCGCCGCGTTTCCCGGCAAGGAAGTGTTGATCGGTGAAGTCGGCTGGCCGAGCGCCGGTCGCATGCGCGATGGTGCGCTGCCATCGCCGGCTAACCAGGCGCGCGTCATCCAGGAGGTGCTTGCGTTAAGCAAGCGCGAGAATTTCCACGTGAACATCATCGAAGCGTTCGACCAGCCGTGGAAGCGCGCTCTCGAGGGAACGGTTGGCGGCCATTGGGGGCTCTTCAACGCCGCGACACGGGCACCAAAATTCGCCGGAGCGCAGGCAGCGTCCAATCATCCCCTCTGGCTTTGGCAGGGCGGTGGGGGAATTTTGTTCGCAGTCGTTATGTTTGGTGCGGTGATGAGCGTTCGCACGAAAGATACGCCACTGTCATTTTGGCTTGCGGTCAGCGCGAATGCATTTGTCGGCGGTGCCTTGGTCGGATGGACAATCGAGAACATTCCACTTGAAAGCCTCGGGCTGGGTGGCTGGTCGCGTTCGCTGGCGCTCGCGGCGGCGGCGATGGCTTCACCCGTGGCGCTGAGCATGGCGATCATGCGCGCGACTTCCGTGCCGGCCTTCTCGCGCATCTTCGGACCGAAAGAGCATCGGGTGCGGGATCCACTTGCGCTTTTTGCCGGAGTAATTCTGGTTGTTACAATGTTGTTGGCATTCGTGATCGCGCTCGGCCTAGTATTCGATCCACGCTACCGTGACTTTCCATTTGCGCCGCTCACCGCGGCGATCGTACCATTTCTCGTGCACAGCTTCATGGTAACGCGACCGAAGGGAGCGCGGCCGGCAGCAGAAACCGCAGGAGCAGGCGTTCTCGCACTTTCGGTATGTTACATTGTGTTCAATGAGGGCTTCGCCAATTGGCAGTCGCTCTGGCTATGTGCGGCCTTGGCGGTGCTTGCTTTCAATCTGGTTCGGGTGCGCGACGCGACAGGCTGACGACCAGGAGGCCGGCGGCAAGCGAGGAAAGGCCTACATTGTAGAGCACGACTCCGCAGCAAGCAGCAGCAAGCGTAATTGCGAACAATACGAGCGATGGGCGTATGAAATTAAGCGCGGCGACAATTAAAGCGAACCAGCCAAACACCGAATAAGTAAATAGCACGATGGTGATCTGCCGCGTGAAGCATAGCCATGCATTCAATCCGGCCTGGCAGGCGAGTCCGACGGTCGACTGCTCGACCGCCAGGTAACGCATGTAGAGCGCGAAGCCGATCGAACAAAATCCAACGATCAATAGCCCATTCGTCGCGCGCGCGTTTGGCAGAAACAATGTCATAAGATCAGTATGCCGCCATGCCGACGCGGCGACAATCATTGCTGTGCGATCTGCTCTCCATCGAACTTGGCCGCACGGCAGGCCGTGCGGGCGGCGGAGAAACGGGCACGGAGACTTGCGGCCGCGGCGCTTTTGGGTAACCCGAAATTGGCCTTCACGGCGGCCCACCGCGGCGGATCGCCTCCACCGTAGCGCCGCCGCCGAGGTCCAGGCCGATTTCGTTTTGTTTCGAAACCTGCGGTTCAGTTGCCTTCGGTGGCACAGCCGCAACATGAGCCGGTGGCAGCGAGATTGCTTGCGTGGGTATCGGTCTTGGGTGCAGGAGTGGCTATCGCAATTGGCGCTGCGGTTGCGAGGGGTGCTCCGTTCGCGGTTTCAGTTCTGCTCGTAATTGCTCGGATAATCAGTGCGACGGCGGTGAGGCCACCCAACTGCATAGCCACAAAAGCGAGCTAAGTTCGCGGCTGCGCCTGCGAGGGTTGCGCAAATCGGGTTCCGCGGGCGTTTGGCCGATCGCCATGGTTCCTCGATGGCGAATCATTGAAAATATTAGCAGAATCCGGAAAATCTCGCTTTCACCCTGGTTCGAAAGTCTTTTGCCGATGGGCTGGCTAAGCTATGGGATGCGTCTAACCTCAGCAAAAGCCTGAGCCCAACTCCGATGCCTCGCCGAACATGCCTTGCGATCGTGCTCGCTGCCGGCGAAGGTACACGCATGCGATCACGGACGCCGAAGGTATTGCACCAGCTCGGCGGCTGTTCATTGCTTGCCCATGTGATGAATGCGGCGAGCGCGGCCGGGACCGGCAATTTGGCGATCGTGGTCGGGCCCGGCCACGAGGCAGTATCGGCAGACGCACGTAAGTACGCTCCCAAGGCGCAGATCTTCGAACAGCGTGAACGCCGCGGAACCGCCCACGCCGTCCTGTCGGCGCGCAAGGCGATCGCCCGCGGTGCCGATGATATTCTGGTGATATTTGGCGACACGCCATTAGTGCAAGCCGAGACGCTTTCGAAATTGCGCGAAGCGCTAAGCGAAGGTGCGGCCGTGGCAGTCCTTGGTTTTAAGCCGGCCAGTCCGCAGGGTTACGGTCGGCTCGTGATGCACGATCGCGAACTTGTTGCAATCCGTGAGGAGCGCGACGCTACGCCCGAAGAGCGTAAGATCGGCCTCTGCAATGGGGGTCTGATGGCGCTTGCCGGCAAGCAAGCTCTCGCCATCCTCACGCGTATCGGAAATGCGAATGCCAAAGGCGAATATTACCTCACCGACGCCGTTGCTATCGCCCGCGATATGGGCTTGAAGGCTGTGGCGATCGAAACCTCGGAGGACGACGTGCGCGGCATCAATACCAAGGTGCAGCTCGCCGAAGCCGAAGCTGTGCTACAACAGCGGCTGCGCATGGCGGCGCTCGAGGCTGGCGTCACCATGATCGCACCGGAGACTGTGTATTTGTCGGCCGATACTAAATTTGGGAAGGACGTGACGGTCGAACCAAATGTGGTGTTCGGCCCGGGTGTGACGGTTGAGGACGGCGCGACGATACGCTCATTCTCGCACCTTGAGGGCGCGCATGTCGGCAAGGGCGCGCGTGTCGGCCCATTTGCGCGGCTGCGGCCGGGCGCAGACCTTGGCAAAGATGTACACATCGGCAATTTCGTTGAAGTGAAAGAGGCCAAGATCGAAGCGGGCGCCAAAGCCAATCATCTCGCCTATATCGGCGATGCGCGCGTGGGCGAGGGCGCCAATGTCGGCGCCGGCATGATTACATGCAATTATGACGGTGTCGCCAAGCACCGCACCGATATCGGCAAGGGCGCATTTATTGGTTCGAATACGGCATTGGTCGCGCCGGTCAAGATTGGCGACGGCGCCTATATCGGCACCGGAACGGTCGTGACCAAGGATGTTCCTGCCGGGGCGCTGGCGGTGGCGCGCGCCAAGCAAACGGTTAAGGAAGGCTGGGCAAAGCGCTTGCGGCAGGTGAAGGCCTTGGGCAAGAACCTGACCAGAAAGAAGCCGAGAAAGCCATAAGCCGGCAGGGTCCTATTGCGCAAGCGTCACTGTCACACGGCGAAATGCGTTTTGATTTCCGTGCGCTTGCCGACCGCGGCTAAACCATAAGTGATGGGGGGCCATCCAATCGGATGTGCGGGATCGTCGGAATTTTGGGAGCCAAGCCGGTCGCAGGCCAGCTGGTCGATGCGCTCAAGCGCCTCGAATACCGCGGCTATGACTCTGCGGGTGTTGCCACCCTCGAGCATGGTGTGCTTGGCCGTCGGCGCGCCGAAGGCAAGTTGCTCGCGTTGGAAACGCGGCTGGAGCGTGAGCCGCTCGGCGGTAACGTCGGCATTGGCCATACGCGCTGGGCGACACATGGGCGGCCGACCGAGGACAATGCCCATCCGCACGCAACCGATCTCGTGGCGGTGGTCCACAATGGGATCATCGAGAATTTCCGCGAGTTGCGCGAGCAACTGACGAAACGCGGTTGCAAGTTCGTCAGCGAGACGGACACTGAAGCAGTCGCGCACCTCGTCACGCAGGAAATGAAGAGCGGCAAGTCGCCGGCCGACGCGGTCGCGGCTGCGCTTAAACAACTGCGCGGCGCGTTCGCGCTCGCCTTTATTTTCACCGGCAAGGACGATCTGCTGATAGGCGCGCGCAAGGGTTCGCCGCTGGCCATCGGCTACGGCAGCGGTGAAATGTATCTCGGTTCCGACGCCATTGCGCTGGCGCCGTTCACCGACACCATCAGCTATCTCGAGGACGGCGACTGGGCCGTGCTCACGCGCAAGGGCGCGGAGATCCACGACGAACAGGGCCATAAGGTTGATCGGCCAATTGTTAAGTCCACAGCTTCGGTGCAGCTGGTCGACAAGGGCAACCATAAGCACTTCATGGCCAAGGAAATCCACGAGCAACCTGAAGTGGTCGGCCACACGCTTGCCCATTACATCGACATGGTGAATGAGCGGGTGGCGTTACCGGGCAAGTTGCCATTCGACTGGAAAAAATTGAAGCGGCTCTCCATCTCGGCTTGCGGAACCGCTTTTTACGCGGGGCTGGTGGCGAAGTACTGGTTCGAGCGATTCGCCAGATTGTCGGTCGAAATCGACATCGCATCGGAATTCCGCTATCGCGGTGCCCCGCTCGAGCCGGGCGATCTTGCGATCTTCATTTCACAGTCGGGCGAAACCGCCGACACACTGGCGACACTGCGTTACGCCAGAGAAAATAAGCAGCACATTCTTTCCGTGGTCAATGTGCCGACATCGACAATCGCACGCGAAAGCGATATAGTGATGCCGACACTGGCCGGTCCTGAGATCGGCGTTGCATCCACCAAGGCTTTCACCTGCCAGCTCGCCGTGCTTGCCTGTCTCGCACTCGCCGCCGGGCGTGCGCGCGGCGAATTGACGGAAGCCGACGAAAAAAAACTTGTCCATGCGCTTGTCGAAGTTCCGAGACTCATGGCCGCGGCGCTTAAGCTCGAGCCGCAGATCGAAAAGCTCGCACAAAATCTCGCCAAGGCGCGCGACGTGCTCTATCTTGGCCGCGGAACGAGCTTTCCGATCGCGCTGGAAGGCGCGCTCAAGCTTAAGGAGATTTCTTATATCCACGCTGAGGGTTACGCCGCTGGCGAGCTCAAGCACGGGCCGATCGCGCTGATCGACGAGACGATACCGGTGATCGTCATCGCGCCGCACGATCGCGTGTTCGAGAAGACGGTTTCGAACATGCAGGAGGTAGCCGCGCGCGGCGGAAAGATTATCCTGGTGACCGATCCGCGGGGCGCCAAGGAGGCGATGATCGAGTCGCTGGAGACGTTGTCGCTACCGGATATGGCCTCGGCGGTTACGCCGTTGGTATATGCTATCCCGGTGCAGTTGATCGCCTATCATACCGCTGCTGCCATCGGCACCGACGTCGATCAGCCGCGCAACCTCGCGAAATCAGTCACGGTGGAATAGACTTGCCTCATGTCTGAAATTGAAAAGCAGCTGGGCGAAGCAATAGCCGCTGATGTGGCGAAGGTGGTAGCTCCGCAAACTAGCATTGCCGGCCGTATCCGCAATTATTTCTTGACTGGCCTTGTCGTCGCCGGGCCATTGGCAATCACCGTCTGGCTGATCTGGTCGATTGTCACGTGGGTAGATGATTTCGTGCGGCCACTTATTCCGCCGACGTACCGACCGGAGAGCTACCTGCCGTGGCCGATTCCAGGAACGGGCCTCATCATCGCAATCGTCGCACTCACGTTGCTCGGATTTCTCACGGCCAACCTGGTCGGACGCACTTTGGTCGAGCTGGGGGAGGGGTTGCTTAACCGCATGCCGATTGTGCGTCCGGTTTACAACACGATGAAGCAGATCTTCGAATCTCTGTTTTCAAAGACCGGTTCAAGTTTCCGTAAGGTGGCTCTGGTGGAGTTTCCTGGGCCCGGAATGTGGTCGCTGGTCCTTCTTTCGCAGCCGCCGAACGCCGATCTCGCGAAGAAACTGCCGCAAGGCGAGCATGTCTCGGCATTCATGCCTTGCACTCCCAATCCTACCACGGGCTTTTTCTTTTATGTAAAGCGCAAGGATTTGATCGAGCTCGACATCACGGTCGAGAATGCGATGACGCTCCTGATTTCTGCCGGCATGGTGCAGCCGGATGCCGAGGCGCAGAAGAAGCTGGCTTCGCTCGCTGCCACTGCAAAAGCGGCGCGGGCTCGGGCCAAGGGCAAAGCGGAGATGGCGGAATAGGATGCGGTTGCCCCGTCAACCCGCCCGGATCAACTTGATCGCCTCGTCCTTGCCGAACAGATAGAGCAATTGGCGCAGCGCCTCGCCGCGCGGGGTCGTAAGGGTTGTATCCCGCGACAAAATAAGCGCCGCGTCGTCCCGGGCGGCGCCAAGATATTTTCCGTGCACTTCCGGCCGCGCGATCTGGAAGCCGGGCAAGCCACTTTGCCGCGTCCCGAGCACGTCTCCTTCGCCACGGAGGCGCAGATCCTCCTCGGCAATGCGAAAACCGTCTTCGGTTTCTCGCAGGATAGCCAGTCGTGCTTTGGCCGTTACGCCAAGTGGCGCCTTGTAGAGAAGCAGACAGGTCGAGGCGCCTGGTCCTCGCCCGATGCGCCCACGTAGTTGATGCAGCTGCGCCAGCCCAAAGCGTTCGGCGTGTTCTATCACCATGATGGTGGCCTCCGGCACGTCAACACCGACTTCGATCACGGTCGTGGCGACGAGCACTTGCGTCTCGCCGGAAGCGAAGCGAGCCATGGCCGCATCTTTGTCTGCTCCCTTCATGCGGCCATGCACCAGGTCGATCTTGTCGCCGAATTTGTGTCGCAGCTCCCCGAAGCGTGCCTCCGCGGCCGCGAGATCGGTCTTCTCCGATTCATCGACTAGCGGGCAGACCCAATAGGCACGGTTGCCTTCGCCGAGCGCACGGCCGACGGCATCTTCGACTTCCTCGATCCGCGTGAGCGGAATCGTGCGCGTGTCGATTGGCTGGCGGCCCGGGGGCTTTTCGCGCAGCTCGGAAATGTCCATGTCACCGAAATAGGTGAGCACCAGCGTGCGAGGGATCGGAGTGGCGGTAAGCACGAGCACGTCCACTGCTTCGCCCTTCTGGGTCAGCGCGAGCCGCTGGTGCACGCCGAACCGGTGCTGTTCGTCGACCACGGCGAGCGCAAGGTCGTGGAAGGCCACGTCCTCCTGAAAAAGTGCATGCGTTCCGATCAGAAGATCGATGTCGCCGAGCGTGAGGCGATCGAGGATCTCCTTTCGCGCAGGTCCACGTTCGCGGCCGGTAAGAATCGCAACACGAATGCCGGCTGCTTCGGCGAGAGGTGCAACCGTCGCGAGGTGCTGA
>DASSLE010000440.1:0-4604 GCA_035689725.1 Pseudolabrys sp. | reverse complement strand
CGATACCTGTGGTGGCCGTCACAGCTTTCGCCATGAAGGGTGACGAAGAGCGCATTCGCGAGGGCGGCTGCGAGGCTTATCTTTCGAAGCCGATCTCGGTCGGAAAATTCATCGAGACTATTCGCCATTTCCTGGGCGCGGGCTGATCTTGGCACCGTGAGTGCCCGCATTCTTGCCGTCGACGACGAGCCCTGCGCATTCCCAAGGCCATCTGCAACATCGATCTCGCCTGTTGGTATTGGCGGCCGCCTGAGCTGGTCGCTGCCGCTTGCACAGATTCGCGTTTGGCAGCGGCCGGCGCGCAAAAAGCTGCGCGTATTGCCAAGGCATTCCAGCAGGTTAATAACCCGTTTGGTCGGGTGAGGGCGCCTGGTCTAATCTTGCAGGCGACAGCGTTTTTGAATCTTGCGCGAACAACAACGATTTCAAACGCGTGAAAAGCTTTTGGAATACCCTGCGGAGTGCTCAGGTCCGCCGCATCTCCTGGGTCCGTGGGGTTCGGCCGGTCCGGGAGTGGTGCGAGTGGCCTCCTCATGCCGCCGCTTCCGGCCGGCCACCTATTTTGTGATTGCGTTCTGTTAGGGCCGGACGATGGTCCAGCCCTTTTCGCCGAGCTCAATCAGCGTGACCACGCCTGCCTTCACGCGCTCGGCATTTTCGACCAGCGGTGGTTCCTTGCCCTCAGTGCGGGTCATCGCCTCGAGCGTGTTCTCGCAGGCCATGAACGAAACGTTGGGCATGCCTTGCTTGAAGGACTTGAGCCGCGGTTTCACCGGCGAGGTGTCATCGCGCAGCATGTGGAGGCCGGCGTTGAAGGCGACGACCTGGATATCGATCTCTTCACCTTTGTCCGAATAGTACTTCGACACGTTCGCCGCGACGTTGAGCACGGCGTTCATCTTGGCGGGGTCGTTGTCGCTGATCTGGAGCGCCAGCTTGTGCTTTTCAGCGGCGCTAGCTTGCGCGAACGCAAGCGGCACCAGCAACAGCGCAGCAATGAGCGTGCGAAGCATCGTCGATGCCTCCGCGATTACTTTATTTTGGACTCGGAATATTCAACGTGCTTTTTTGCGATCGGATCGTACTTTTTCTTTTTCATTTTATCGGTCTGCGTACGCGAGTTCTTCCGGGTCACGTAGTAGTGACCGGTGCCGGCGCTGGAGACCAATTTGATCTTGAGACTGATGGCTTTGGCCATGGAATTTCCCTTAAGGCTTTAAGCGGAGTGGCGAGGGTGCCTTTGGCGCGGAAACTAGCGCCGAAGCGGCAAATGTCAAGAAAGGCCCGATTTTGATGCGGTTTAGAGCAGTTCCCGGAAGAACCGCTGGTCAATCATGAAGTAAAACGGCACCGGCGTGTCGTGCCCCATGCCGGCCTCCACACGCGCCAGAAGTTCTTCCAGAACAATGCCGGTAATCGTCGGCATGTCCAGATGAGTAGCTTCTTCGATCGGCACCCAGGTCAGTTCAACCAGTTCGGAATCCGGACCGACCACACCCTCTATCGTATGGGCGATGGAAGAGGCATCGGCGGTCAGAAAGCGCGTGTCGAAGCGGCGCGGCCGCCGCGGAGGCGTTATGGCACGAGCGACGAAATGGATCTGGCCGAGATCCGGATGCACATTCGCTTTGGCGAATTCGGTCCAGATTTCTCCCGGCACCGCCGGGGGCTGATCGCGCTTAACACCGAGCAACAGTCCGGTTTCCTCGGCGGTTTCGCGCACGGCGGCGAGCGCAAAGGCGCGGGCGAAATCCTTGCTCGGTTGTGCCACCCGCTCCAATAGTTTTTTCTGTGCGTCCGGATGCAGCTCGCTAACCGCGGTCATCATCCGGTCGAGCGGCTCGATGCGGCCGCCAGGAAAAACGAACTTGCCAGGCATGAATTTGTGTCCCGAGTGGCGGCGGCCAAGCAGAACCTTCGGCTTCGCGCCAGAGCGATCGATCAACATCAGCGTCGCAGCATCGCGCGGTTCGCTGTCGGGGAACGACTGGTCGCGTTCAATGTTAGTCATACGCTCGGCCCAAAGTTTTCCGAGATCCGTCATCGCGCCTTCCGTTGCTTGCCGCGTGAGCGGGATTGGTGTCCGCGCTCGTACCGCGCGGGATGCTGGGGCCGGCCAGCGCGGCCTTCAGACAAAATCTCGAAACGCAGCGCGCCGGCAACGGGAGCTGCTTCCACGAGCTTGACCGTCACCGGGTCGCCGAGCCGGTAGGTCTCGCCAGATCGCGAGCCAACCATCGCGTGACCGTTCTCGTCATAGCGGAAATATTCATCACCGATGGTGCGTGCCGGCACGAAGCCATCGGCGCCGGTCTCGCGCAGTTTCACGAACAGGCCGGCGCGGTGAACGCCCGAAATGCGGCCCTCGAAGGTTGCGCCGATGCGATCGGCAAGGAAATGCGCGATGAGGCGATCGTTCGTCTCGCGCTCGGCCAACATGGCGCGGCGCTCTGTGGCGGAAATCTGCGCGCTGACCTCTGCCAACGCTTTTTGATCGGTATGCTCGGGCAGGCCGTCATGGCCGAGCTTCATCGAGCGTATCAGTCCGCGATGCACAATCAGGTCTGCGTAACGGCGGATCGGCGAAGTGAAGTGCGCATAGCGGCGCAAGTTCAATCCGAAATGCCCGTAGTTCTCCGCGGCATATTCTGCCTGTGCCTGTGTGCGCAAGACCACTTCGTTGACAAGTTGTTCGGCGTCGCGACCCTTTACGCGCGAGAGAATACGGTTAAACGCTTCGGGCTTGAGCACGCCGCCCTTGGCGAAAGGGATGTCGAGGGTTGCAAGGAATTCGCGCAACGCCTGCAGCTTCTCCATCGCCGGTTCGTCGTGCACGCGATAGATCAGAGGGCAGCGCGCGCGTTCGAGCGTTTCAGCGGCCGCAACATTCGCCAGGATCATGAACTCCTCGATCAGCCGGTGCGCTTCCAGCCGTTCGGGCGTAATCACGCGGTCGACGGTGCCATCTCCTTTAAGCAGGATCTTGCGTTCTGGCAGATCGAGATCGAGCGGCTGCCGCTCGCTGCGCGCCCGCGTCATGGTTTCGTAGGCAGCATAGAGAGGCGTAAGCACTGGCTTGACCAGCGCCTCTGTATCTTCGTCAGTACGCCCACCGATCGCCAGTTGCGCCTGCTGATACGACAGCCGAGCGGCCGAACGCATCAAGATGCGATGGAATGTATGCGAGCGCTTGCGGCCATCAGCGCCGATCACCATGCGCACGGCGAGTGCGGCGCGGTCTTCGCGTGGGCGCAGGGAGCACAAGTCGTTCGAGATTCGCTCGGGCAGCATTGGCACGACGCGGTCCGGGAAGTAGACCGAATTGCCGCGCGTGAGCGCCTCGCGATCGAGCGCCGAGTCCGGTTTAACGTAATGGGCGACGTCAGCGATGGCCACATTGACGACGAACCCGCCGGGATTGTTGGACGCCGTGTCGCGCTCGGCATGCACCGCATCGTCGTGATCTTTCGCATCAGGCGGATCGATCGTGACAAATGGCATGTGCCGCCAATCTTCGCGGCCATGGAGCGTCGCCGGCTTGGCAGAGTCGGCTTCAAGTTGCGTCTCGCGGCGGAATACGGATGGAATGCCGTGCACATGAATCGCGATTAGGCTAACAGCGCGCTCGCTTTTGAGTGAGCCGAGCCGTTCGACTACGCGGGCAGTCGGCAGGCCGAGACGTGGCGCGCGTGATGCTTCGACAGCAATCAGATCGCCGTCCTCCGCATTCGCGGTCGCGCCTGCCGGAATTGCCAACTCCTTGCCGAGCATTTTTTTGTCGACCGGCTCCAGCCGTCCGCCGCCGTGCGGGATTTTGCGGAAAATCCCCAGCACGCGGTGTCTGGGGTGATCGATGATCTTGATGACAAGGCCGCGGTGGCGAATTCCGTCATCTTCTTCGGTTTCCTCAACTCGGAGCAGGACGCGGTCGCCAACACCGGCAGCTTCTCCAGGCCGCGCCTTGCGAGGCAGATGAATACGGATTTTTGGCGGGGCGCCATGCGCTTCCTCGTCCCATTCGTCCGGAGTCGCAATGAGATCGCCTTCGCTGTCGCGCGACGTGACATCAGCGAGCACGGTCGAGGGCAGGGCGCCAGCATGGTGCAGCTTCTTGCGCCGCTTTTCGATTGAGCCTTCATCGGCCAGTTCGCGCAGCAGACGCTTTAGGTCCGCGCGGAGCGCATTCTTCAAGCCGAAAGCGCGAGCGATTTCACGAGTGCCGATTTTGCCAGGCTTGTTGCCGATGAAGGCGAGAATGTCGGCCTTTGAGGGAAGAGATGGGTTTTTCTTGGCGTGCTTTTTCAAAATAACAATCCTGCGCCGAAACGGCGCGATTGAACGAAATGTAATGACCGAAACTCAGCTTCGCCAGTTATTCGGCAGCCGTGATTTTGGCAGCCTTTTTCGCCGGCTTCCTGCGCGGCTTGGCGGCTTTCTCGGCAGTATCTGCCGTTTCGGCGGCCTTCTTCTTGCGACCCTTCGGCGCTTCCGAGGGCTCGCCCGCCTTCTTGCGGCCGGCCGCGCGCCGCGGCTGTGAGCCGAGCTGTTCGGCGCGGGCATCGAGCAGCACAATCGCCTCGGTCAGCGTGATCGTCTCCGGCGTC
>DASSLE010000439.1:0-2089 GCA_035689725.1 Pseudolabrys sp. | reverse complement strand
CATCGCCACCGGCCTGCCGGCTTCGCCCGGCGCTGCCAGCGGTGAGATCGTATTTTCGCCCGACGAGGCGGCGCAGCTCAAGTCCGATGGAAAAAAGGTTGTCCTGGTGCGTGTCGAAACCTCGCCCGAGGACATCCACGGCATGCATGCAGCCGAAGGCATCCTGACGGCTCGCGGTGGCATGACGTCGCACGCGGCCGTTGTCGCGCGTGGCATGGGCAAGCCTTGCGTCTCCGGCGCGGGCTCCCTGCGCATTGACTACGCCGCGGGCACCATGACTGCCGGAAATCAGACGTTCAAAAAGGGCGATTACATCACGGTCGATGGATCCACCGGACAGGTATTGGCCGGCAAGGTCGATATGATCGAGCCACAGGTGTCCGGCGAATTCGCGACTTTGATCGGCTGGGCCGACAAGGTGCGCCGCCTTGGCGTGCGCGCCAATGCTGATACGCCGGCAGACGCGAAGGCTGCAGTTCGTTTTGGTGCCGAGGGCATTGGTCTCTGCCGCACCGAGCACATGTTCTTCGACGAGGGGCGCATCCAGGCCGTGCGCGAAATGATCCTCGCCGATGACGAGAAGTCGCGGCGCGCGGCAATCGCCAAGCTGTTGCGGATGCAACGCGGCGATTTCGTCGAGCTGTTCGAAATCATGGCAGGCCGTCCGGTGACCATCCGGCTGCTCGACCCGCCGCTGCACGAGTTTCTGCCTCATGGTGAGGAGGAGATCGCGGAAGTCGCCGCCGCCATGGGGGCCGACCCGAAGAAGCTGGCCGCCCGTGCGAGCGAACTATCCGAGTTCAATCCGATGCTCGGATTCCGTGGGTGCCGCATCGCCATCGCCTACCCGGAAATCGCCGAGATGCAGGCACGCGCTATTTTTGAGGCTGCTGTGGAAGTCGCCAAGGCCACCGGCAAGTCCGTGGCGCCGGAAGTCATGGTGCCATTGATCGCCACCAAGGCCGAGCTCGACCTGGTCAAGGCGCGCATCGATTCGATGGCGCAGGCCGTGGCAAAGGAGAAAGGCGCCAAGGTCGACTACCAGGTCGGAACGATGATTGAGCTACCGCGTGCTTGCTTGATGGCCGGCGAAATTGCGCAAAGCGCCGAGTTCTTTTCATTCGGTACCAACGACTTGACTCAAACCACCTTTGGCATTTCGCGTGATGATGCGGCGAGCTTCCTCGGTATCTATACAGCGCGCGGCATTCTCCCCGTCGACCCGTTCGTGTCGATCGATCAGCAAGGTGTCGGTGAATTGGTCAAAATCGGCGTCGAACGCGGCCGCAAAGTTCGCCCCAAGCTCAAGGTCGGCATTTGCGGCGAACATGGCGGCGATCCCGCGTCGGTCGCCTTCTGTCACGAAGCCAAGCTCGACTACGTCTCCTGCTCGCCCTTCCGTGTGCCGATCGCGCGCCTTGCGGCCGCGCAAGCAGCCCTTGGTAAGGCAGCGGAAAGTCAGGCGTAGCGCCTCTTGAGCGGAAACTACATCGCCACTTTGGCGAGGAAGCCCTCTACTTCGAGCCGCAGATTGGCAACGGCGTGATCGACCGCCTCGGATGCGTCGCACACGACGTCCGCGGGAGGCCCGCGTCTGCGTCGCTGCGCCGGCGACGTCGCCCAGTACCGATACGACGTGCGGGCTACCCTGCGCCGCGCGCTGAACAGCCTTCTATTTTGGATGCGCATGCGGGCATGCAGAACGCCGGCCAGAACCAGGGCCGCAATGCTTATGCTTGCGAACAGCACAGCTTGGCCCGCAAGCTCGACGGCAGGATGGATGTGAACAGACCGGCCCGCGAATTGCCTAATGCGGGAATATGGGGCGGCAGCGATTGCGATATAGTTAATGTTTATTCATTGTCCGTTGACTAAGTGTTTACGCACTCCGCACGACCTGTTGCGCAGTTAACGCCTTCGCAAGGTTAATCAGCCAATAAAAAAAACGGTCGCACTGTCGCCATCCGGCGGCGGGGCGGGGGGCAAGACGTTGCGGTGTGGCGTTGAGTAAATGGGGAGCAGTTCCGCTTGGGTGTCGACGGCGAAGGGGAGCCGCTTCAATCGCTATTGGAGCGGTGCTGATTGCGCT
>DASSLE010000438.1:0-3502 GCA_035689725.1 Pseudolabrys sp. | reverse complement strand
ATCCCATGTTCTTGGCCAGGTCAGAACGCGCAGCGGCATAACTTGGAGCAACCATCGGATAATCGTGCGGCAGCCCCCACTTCTCCCGGTACTCTTCCGGGGACATGTTGTAGTGGGCCTTTAAGTGCCGCTTGAGGGATTTGAACTTCTTGCCGTCTTCGAGGCACACGATGTAATCCGGCGTTACGGCTTTCTTGATCGCTACCGCGGGTTTCAGTTCGACTTTCTCCGGCTCAACGCCTTGGGCAGAGGCCCTGCTCAAAGCGCCATAGACGGAGCCGATGAACTCCGGAAGCTTGTTACCGGTTATCGCGTTATGAGCCACGTAGGCCGACACGATGTCGGCCGTCAACGAGGTTAGATCGAGTTCATTTCTACCCATATTCTTGCACCAGACCTTCATTGAGCGCACAAACCAAGATACTGAGACTTGCGCCCAAGGATCTCTGTCAACATGACCTGCGCCCACAAAAGTTCAAGAGTAAGCGGTGCTCCGACCACATCTTCTGCGCCTTTTCGCGCGGGGGCATGATGGGGCGCGATGAGCAGCGATCGTTTCAACTCTAATGTTGACCTTAAGGTCAAAACTGAGGCCACGCCGATACGTCGGATCGAGGTCATAACGGGCGTCGAGCGGCGTCGGGCGTGGTCGGACGAGGAGAAACAGGCGATTATCGCGGAGAGCAGCCAGGATGGCGTCGTGATCTCGGATGTCGCGCGGCGTTACGGTTTGCGGCCTCAGCAATTATTCAATTGGCGGAACGAGTTTCGCAAGCGCGAGGCCAGGCTCATGTGCGGCGGAACGCCAGTTTTTACGCAGGTGATGATCGGCGATGAACGTCCCGCCACAGCGCCGGCGGAAGCGCCTGTTTCTGACGCTCCCCTGATCGAAATTGTGCTTGGCGTCGTGACGGTGCGCACGCGCGGCTCCGTTGACGCCAAGGCTCTGACGGCGGTGCTGCGCGCGGTGAAAGCTATCGCATGATCGTGCCTCCAACCAATGTGCGCGTGCTGATCGCCACGAAGCCAGTCGATTTCCGCAAAGGGGTCATGGGGTTGGCGGCGATCGTGGAAGCAGAGTTCAAGGCCGATCCATTTTCGGGCGTGATCTACGTGTTCCGTTCGAAGCGGGCGGACAGGGTAAAATTGCTGTTCTGGGATGGGACCGGCGTTTGTCTTTTGATCAAACGCCTGGAGGACGGCAAATTTCGCTGGCCCAAGATCGAAGACGGCGTGATGCGTCTGTCGCCGGCGCAGTTGTCCGCGCTTCTTGAAGGTTTGGAGTGGACGCGCGTTCACGCGCGGCGGGTTCAGCGGCCCACGGCGACGCAATAATTTCCCAGCGCAAAGTCAGTAATTTCAACTGAAAGCTGAACGCAAATCAGCGAAACTGCGGTCATGATCGCTGCTTCGCCCGATGCGCTTCCCAACGATGTCGACGCCTTGCACGCGCTGGTTCTTGCTGAGCGAGCTGAGAAGCGGCTCCTTATCGAAGAGCGCGATGAACTCAACGCCGCCAATGAGAAGCTTCATCACCTCATCGCCGTGTTGCGGCGGGCGCGCTTCGGCCGCAAATCCGAGCGGCTGAGCGAAGACCAGCTCGCTCTGGTTCTGGAAGAGCTGGAAACAGCCAACGCCAAGACCGAAGAGGAAGAAGAGAAGAAAGACGAAGACCTTAAACGCGAGCGGGCGAAGAAACGCCGCGCGAACCGGGGCGCGCTGCCTGCGCATTTGCAACGGATCGAGCAGGTCATCGAACCGCAAAGTACGCTTTGCCCCTGTTGCGGCAAGGCCATGCATGTCATCGGCGAGGAGAAGTCCGAACGGCTCGACAAAGTCCCGGCCATCTTTCGTGTGATCGTCACCCGCCGTCCCAAATACGCTTGCGCCTGCGGTGAGTCCGTGGCGCAGGCGCCTGCGCCGCCGAGGCTGATCGAGGGCGGCATTCCGACGGAAGCGCTGATCGCAGATGTCGTCGTATCGAAATACGCCAATCACTTGCCGCTGTATCGCCAGGCGCAAATCTTTTCCCGCCAAGGCATTCCTCTCGACCGCTCGACGCTCGCGGCCTGGGTGGGAGCTGCGGCGGCGGAACTTGAGCCGCTTTACGAGCGCCTCGTTGCGATCCTGAAAGGAATGGACAAGCTGTTTGCCGACGAAACGCGCTGCCCTGTTCTCGATCCGGGACGCGGCAAGACCAAGCCCGGCTACTTCTGGGCTCTGGCCTGCGATAACCGGCCGTGGGGCAGCCAAGCGCCGCCCGCCGTGATCTATTTCTATGCGCCGGGGCGCGGCGGCAAACATGTGGAGACGCTGCTGGAAGGCTTCAGCGGCATTCTGCAGGTGGACGGCTATGACGGCTACAACATCCTTGTCCGTCCCGATCGCCGCGGCGGACCGGTGACGCTCGCCTATTGCTGGGCTCACCTGCGCAGACGATTTTACGAAATCGCCGCCAATGGTCCGGCGCCCATTGCTCAGAACGCCTTGGAGCGCATTCAGAAACTGTACAAGATCGAGGAAGAGATCCGCGGGCGGCCACCGGAGGAGCGATGCGCCGTCCGTCAGGCGAGAGCCCGACCCGAAATCGAGGACTTGAAATCCTGGTTCGAGGATTGCCTCAAGCGCGTCTCCAAGTCGTCGCCGGTTCGCGACGCCGTCCAATACGGATTGAACCAATGGGACGGCTTGATCCGGTTCCTCGATGATGGCCGCATCGAAATCGATTCCAACTCCGTTGAGCGATCAATGCGTCCTATTGCCTTGAATCGCAAGAATAGTCTCTTCGCCGGACACGATCAGGGGGCTAACAACTGGGCATGTCTGGCGTCGCTCATTGAGACGTGCAAACTTAATAGCGTCAATCCGAACACTTGGCTTACCGATGTGCTGACCAAGCTCGTAAATCGCTGGCCTGCGCGCCGCATCGATGAGCTCATGCCCTGGGCTTACGCCGCCACCCTGTGACGGAGCATCGCTTACCTATGTTCGGCGCCACCCGGATCGAGCTTTTGCCGTTCAAGAAACCCACGACGGTCGCCACCGCGAGTTTCGGAGGAATCGAGATGAGCATGTGAACATGATCTGGCATCAGATGCCCTTCCTCGATCTTGCAGTTTTGTTGAGCGGCAAGCCTGTGAAACACGTCTCTCAATTCCTTGCGGATGGGATCAAAAAGAGATTTCTTCCTATATTTCGGGGTGAACACAACGTGATATTTGCATTCCCATGTGCTGTGATTTAGATGGTCTGTGACTTGCGTCATGTTGATCTCCTGATCGTGCCTCGAGCGGTCGGGATACCTTCGGGAGATCTTCTTTAAATGTAAAACATAGGGTTCCTCCGCCATAGGCGGAGGCTTAGCAGATGAGATAAGTTAGACGATAAATTTGGGTAAGGCCTGAAATTGAGTGATAATTATTGACACACGCTTTGGCCGACCGCCGACCGCCGGCCGCGGAGGAAGCCATGACAGGAAAGTGCCCCAAATGCGAGACAGTCG
>DASSLE010000437.1:0-8663 GCA_035689725.1 Pseudolabrys sp. | reverse complement strand
GTACACAAACCGAGATCTTCGAACTGAATGATGCCAGCCTGCCGAACACGTTCAGCAATATAATCCGTGAGATCAAACATGGCGCGCCCGGTGCGTTGCGATGCCGTAAAGAAACGTGCATTGCCGGGATCGGCCGCAATGAAGCGCTCGACGAATTCAGGTCCGACTTCGTAGTTCGGCTGCCGGATGGTAGGCCCAAGTGCGGCGGTAATGCGGCCTCGATCGGCACCGATCCGCTCCATGGTGGCGATGGTCGCCTCGATCACGCCTGTGAGCGCGCCGCGCCAGCCCGCATGGATGGCGCCAACCACGCCAGCCTCGCTGTCAGCCAACAGCAGCGGTCCGCAGTCGGCGGTAGATACGCCAATCGCCAAACGCGGCACGCGCGTAACGATGGCGTCGGCGCGAGGACGGTTTTCGCGCGTCCATGGCTTGTCCGCCACAACAACGTCGGACGAATGGATCTGGTAGGGTGTGAGCAGGCGATCGGGATTCACGCCCAATGTTGTCGCCATGCGGGCGCGGTTTTCGGCGACCTTATCGGGCGCATCGTTAGAGCCGACGCCGCCATTGAGCGAGGCATAGACGCCCTGCGATACGCCACCGGAGCGCGTAAAGAAAGAGTGGCGAATCCGATCGAGCATAGCGAGTGAAGAAGCCTGCAGCATCGGTTTACGTCCGGGCAGTCAGTTCCTCCTGTCGGTGCATAGATAGTGTGCGCAAGGGCACGCGGCCAGCGCATTAATTCTCGAAGCCAGGGGGCACGCCAACTGAGCGATGCGCGAAGGCAACGACCTTGAATAGCTCGCCCATTGCGGTGCGGTTATGGCCAATCAGGCGCGCAAGAGCCTGTTCGATTTGGGCGGCGTGCGCGCCTTTGGCCTTGAGCGCAGCAGCGCGCCGTTCGATGCCGAGGCGCCGTAGGAATTGCGATTGCTCTATAGGCCCGAAACCGGTTGCCCCCATCGCTTCGACGGCCCGCGCCAGTGATTGGAAATCAACATGCGCGGTGAGATCGAGGCTACCGGGGAAGGTCAGGGGATCGGCATAGGCGTGCTCGCCAACTGCCTGGAAAGTCTCGCCGAGGCCGGTTTCGGTGTGGCCGTAATCGATCACCAGGGCGGCGCCTCGATTGTCGGCAATGTGCCGGCCGACCTCAATCGCCGCGGTATCGGCGCGCCATTCGAAGATCGCGCCCGCCCGCGCCGCCCGCAATGCCGGCGGCAACAAGTTTTGAAAAAATGGGATTGGCTCGGGCGCGACGGTGAAGGCGAGATGGTCGCTTGAGTCGATCTGGATGCGGCGCTCATGCCAGCCGCGCTCGGTCTTGATTACCTGATTGACGGGCAATGCGTCGAAAAATTCGTTGGCCAGGATGATGGCCGGGCCTTTCGGCACCTCGGCGAGTGTGGCATGCCAGAATATCGGAACGCCCGCGCCTTCCAGTGTCTTTGCCTGTTGCGACTTGAGCTGCGGACCGACCTCAATCAGGTGCGCCACGATTGCAGCCCGGAATTTCGGCACGATCTGCACTGCCCGCAACGCATCTTTCATCATAGTGCCGCGGCCAGGGCCGAGCTCGATCAGCCGCACATTCTCGGGCGCACCTATCTGCTTCCACACCGCGGCCGCCCACAAGCCAATCAGTTCCCCGAACATCTGGCTCACTTCCGGCGCAGTGATGAAATCGCCGCGTGCGCCGAACGGGTCGCGTGTGGTGTAGTAGCCGAACGCAGGGTCAAAAAGGCAGAGCGCCATATATTCAGCGACAGGCATCGGACCCGCCAAAGCAATGCGCCGGCGAATTTCAATCTCCAGCGGCGAACGCTCCTCCACTAATGTCTCCGGAGCGGCTGCTTCAGTGCATAGGTTATGAAACCGATCCCCGCGAGAAAAAGCGGCACAGACAACAATTGTCCCATGGTAGCGCCGCCCCACAGGAACCCGAGTTGGGCATCAGGTTCGCGGAAGAACTCACAGAATGTGCGTGCGATTGCGTAGCCGATTGCGAAGCAGCCGATAATCAGGCCAGGGCGCTTCAGCGCGCCGGCACGCATGAGCAAAGCCAGCACCGCGAGCAACACCAGGCCTTCTAGGGCCGCCTCGTAAAGCTGGCTTGGATGTCGCGGCAGCGGCCCGCCGCTCGGAAATATCATTGCCCAGGGCACGTCGGTGGAACGTCCCCATAGTTCGTCATTAATGAAATTGGCGATACGCCCGAGGAACAACCCAATCGGTCCAACCGCGCAGGTGATGTCACCGAGCGAGAGGACTGGAATGCCGCGCTTGTAGCCAAACAGCAGAACGGCCACGACACAGCCGGTGAAACCACCATGGAATGACATGCCGCCATTCCACAATTGGAAAATCTCCAGCGGGTGCGTGGCGAAGTGCGGGAGGTTGTAAAATAGCACGTAGCCAATGCGGCCTCCGAGGATGATGCCGAACGTCACCCAAAGCACGAAATCGTCGAAGTCGGTGACGGTCATCGGCGCCTTGCCGCCCCACAATTTCGCGGAGCGGATGAGGAGGCGGGCATAGGCCCAGCCGATCAGAATGCCGAAAATATACGCCAGCGCGTACCAGCGGATGGCGAATGGGCCGATATGTACCAGCACCGGATTGAAGGCCGGATACGGAATAACAAGCAAGGGCATGGCAAGGTCCGATTCGTGGGTGCTGAGCCGCATGAGTGGTAGCATGCCGGGTCTTGCGGCGGGATAATCGGATCGCCATTGTGGTGGCAACCTTGTGGCGGAGACGAAACATGACCCAGACAAGCAACCGCTTTTTTGACGAAATGGCGCGTCTGATGAATGACGCTGCGGGAGTGGCCCAAGGGGTGCGGCGCGAATTCGACACCCTGTTTCGTAACCAGGCTGAGCGTATCCTGCGCGATCTCGACGTCGTGCAGCGTGAGGAATTCGAGGCGGTTAAGGAAATGGCGCGGCTGGCACGCGAAGAGAATGAGGCTCTGAAGGCGCGCATCGCGGCGCTGGAAGCCAAAGCCGAAAAGTCCGGCAAAAAGGCCAAGGACTCGGCCGTCGCGTAGGCCCATTAACGGTGGCCTGCCCCGGATTTCTTGCCCTTTACAGACGCCGCCGCTATAACCCGCGCGGTTCGCGGCCCCCGGCACCCCTGGAGGCTTGCCGCGTACGCAGGCGGCGAAAAAAGCCGCCTTTTCCATTGGTTTAGATGAGGGATTCAAGATGGCGACCGTGCAGGAATTGAAGGCGACGGCGCGTCCGCAAGGCGGCAAGGGGGCCGCCCGGGCTGCGCGTCGCTCCGGCCGCGTGCCGGGCGTGATCTACGGAGAGAACAAGCCCCCGCTGATGGTCCTGCTCGACCATGACGAACTGCGCAAGCGGATCTATGCTGGGCGCTTTCTCACGACGCTTTATAATCTCGATGTGGACGGCACCAAGCATCGGGTGATCCCGCGTGATTTCCAGCTCGACGCGATCAAGGATCTGCCGATTCACGTCGACTTCCTGCGCGTGTCGGAAGGAGCCACCATCCGCGTGCACATTGCCGTGCACGTGCTCAACGCCGACCAGGCGCCCGGCGTGAAACGCGGCGGCGCAGTTAACATCGTCACCCACACGGTCGAAGTGATCTGTCCGGCGGAGGCTATTCCAGAGTCCATTGACGTCGATATTTCCGACCTCGACATCAATCACTCCAAGCATCTTACCGACGTGACGCTACCCGGGAATATCCGAGTGATCGGTCGTCCCGACATGACGCTTGTCACGGTCGTGCCGCCGTCGGGCTACGCGGAAGAAATGAAAGCCGCCGCCGAAGCGGCTGCTGCCGCCGCGGCTGCCGCGGCCGCCGCTGCTGCGGCTGGTGCAGTCCCCGGCGCCGAAGGTGCAGCTCCCGGTGCGGCTCCAGGTGCTGCGCCTGGTGCGGCGGCTCCCGCGGCGGGCGCTGCGCCTGCCGCCGCTGCGCCGGCGAAGACCGAGAAGAAGTGAGGCAACGTGTAGCCTCGTCGTCAGCGTTTGCGTAATCGGTAAAGCGCATGATTCCGAAAAATGGGTACCGGTTTTCGGAAAGGATCATGCACAAACCCTAAGACAGCGCCGTTGACGTCATGCTGCTTTTCGTCGGTCTCGGTAATCCCGGCCCAAAGCACGCCGGCAACCGACACAATATCGGTTTCATGGCGGTGCAGGCGATCGCGCGCCGCCGTGAGCTTTCGCCCTGGCGCCGCCGCTTTCAGGGCGTTGCGGTGGAAGGCAATATCGCGAACGAACGCGTGCTACTGCTCTTGCCGGGCACCTATATGAACGAGTCGGGACGGGCAGTGGTGGAAGCCGCGAATTTCTACAAAGTCGAGCCCGGCAGCATCGTAGTGTTTCATGACGAGGTCGATTTGCCCGCGGCGAAAGTTAGAGTGAAAGTCGGCGGCGGCGTCGCCGGACACAACGGCTTACGTTCGATCACCGCCCACGTCGGCAATGACTATAAGCGCGTGCGCATCGGCATCGGCAAACCGGACGTCAAGGAGCTAGTGCCGATGCATGTTCTTGGCGATTTCGCCAAAAGCGACTGGGCCTGGGTAGAAGCGCTCTGCGATGTCATCGCCGACAATGCTTCACTTCTGGTCGAGGGTAAGGATTCGACGTTCCAGAACAAAGTGCACCTCGCCATGGAAGCCAAGGGGTTTGGCGACGACGAGGAGCCGCCCGGCTCCGAATGACAACATAAGTTACGAGACGACACAGTCATGGGATTCAAATGCGGAATCGTCGGCCTGCCGAATGTCGGCAAGTCGACACTCTTCAATGCGCTCACGCAAACCGCGGCAGCGCAGGCGGCCAACTACCCTTTCTGCACCATCGAGCCGAATGTCGGCGAAATCGCGGTGCCGGATCCACGTCTGGACAAGCTAGCAATACTCGGCAAATCGGAGCAGATCGTTCCGACACGCATCACTTTCGTCGACATCGCTGGCTTGGTGCGCGGCGCCTCCAAAGGCGAGGGTCTCGGTAACCAGTTCCTCGCTACCATTCGCGAAGTGGACGCCATTGTGCATGTGGTGCGCTGCTTCGAAGATAGCGACGTCACGCATGTGGAAGGCAAGATCGATCCGATCGCCGACATCGAGACCATCGAGACCGAGCTTATGCTGGCAGATCTCGACAGTCTGGAAAAGCGCGTCGACAACCTGGAGAAAAAGGCCAAAGGCACCGACGAAGACGCCAAGCAAGCCAAGGAAATGCTCGATCTGATCAAGCGCTCGCTCATTCTGCTGCAAGAGGGCAAGCCTGCGCGTATGGTCGAACGCAAGCTCGAAGAGGAAAAGTTGTTCCACTCGCTCGGGCTGTTGACTTCGGCGCCCGTGCTCTATGCCTGTAACGTCGAGGAAGCGTCCGCCGCGACCGGCAATGAATTTTCCCGAAAGGTCGAAGAACGGGCCAAGGCCGAGGGCGCGGTCGCGGTCGTGATCTCGGCCAAAATCGAATCGGAGATCGCGACGCTGCCGCCGGAAGAACGCGCGGACTATCTCGAAGCGGTCGGGCTTAAGGAAACCGGGCTCGATCGTCTGGTTCGCGCCGGCTACGCGCTGCTGCATCTGGTGACATATTTCACAGTCGGGCCAAAGGAGGCGCGGGCCTGGACAATCACGCAGGGAACCAAGGCGCCGCAGGCGGCCGGTGTTATTCATTCCGATTTCGAGCGCGGGTTCATCCGGTCTGAAACGATTTCCTATGACGACTATATCACCTGTGGCGGCGAAGCCGGCGCGCGCGAGACCGGCAAGATGCGGCTGGAAGGTAAGGACTACGTCGTGGCCGACGGCGACGTCATGCATTTCAGGTTTGCGACCTGAGCGGTTGAACGGATCGGCTGTCGGCGCGACTATCTTCACGAACATCCGCATGCAGGGGGTCGTATGCCGCCGTTTGCTATTGCCCGCCGCCTCTGTGCCGCGCTGATTTTGATGGGTCTTCTGGCCACCGCGCCTGCGAAGGCTGAAATCGAAAAATTCATGCGGCAATGCGACGGGAAGCTGTGCGCGTCATTCCGCGCTTCGATCACCATTCCGGACGGTTGGGTCGAGGATAAGGACGCGAGCAACTACTTCAAGGCGCAAATGCTGCTGCCCAAGGGTCTCGATTTCGAAAGGGCACCAGCCAAGATCTATGCCGTCGTGCGCTACAACCGCGACAAGCAACCTGTCTCTGATTTCCTGCCCGACAGCATCAAGGATTGGAAGAGCCGCGCCAAGGACGCGAAGATCAGCAAGCTCGATGATCTTGCCCGCGGAGGCAAACCGCCTTTCTTGCGCCACGCGTTCGAAGCCCACAGTCTCAAGGAGCAAGGCTACGAATTGCAAGCCATTACTTCGGATGGTGACAAGGACGGCAACCAGTTCGTGGTCACTTTCATGCTGTCGGCTAACTCTAAAGCCGCGCTCAAGGACGCAGAACCAGCTTTCCTGGCGATTCTCAGCAAGTATTGAGCACCGTTGGTCGGTAGGTTGACGCATCGGTAATAGGGACGTTACGGATCAGTGGTGACCATCCCGGCCGATCACGCGAGCGAGATCACTGCATCGCAACGCAAGGATGCGGAACGGCGTGCGCTCGGCGTCGCCTGTGGCGCGCACGCCTTGCACGACGGCTATACCGACCTGGTCTACGTCATGCTGCCGATCTGGCAGAGCGAGTTCGGTCTTGGCTTCGCCGCGCTTGGCCTCATGAAGATGGTCTTTTCCGGTACGTTGGCCGGCTTCCAGATTCCGGCAGGCTTTCTCGCCGAACGGTTCGGTGCAGCGACGGTGCTCGCGATCGGCACCGCGCTCGCCGGCCTCGGCTATTTCCTGGCAGGCTTCAGCAATGGCGTGATGTTTCTGATAGCGGCGTTGTTCGTCGGCGGCCTCGGCGCCAGCGCCCAACATCCGCTGGCGTCGTCGCTGATTGCCCATGCATTCGCGGGCACCCGGTCGCTGAAGGCGCTCGGCACCTATAATTTTGCTGGCGATATCGGAAAAATGACGCTGCCAGCAGCGGCCGCTCTGTTGTTCATAGTGCTGCCGTGGCGCTACGCGCTGATGCTGCTCGGCGTTCTCGGTGCGGTCGCCGCGCTGGCAATTTTTATGGCGATGCCTCGTTTCCGTGATGAGCCGGCCGCGCCGCGCAAGAGCGATAGTGCGGCACGCTCAAGCGGCGATGTGCGGGCTTATGGCTTCCCGTTACTGTTGTCGGTTGGCGTTATCGATAGCGCCACGCGAATGGCCTTCCTTACGTTCCTGCCTTTCGTGCTCACCGCGAAAGGCGCAAGTCTGCAAACCGTCGGGCTGGCGCTCACGCTGGTTTTCGCTGGCGGGGCTGCGGGCAAACTGGTCTGTGCGTTCATCGGCGCACGCATTGGCGCCGTGGCGACCGTATGGCTGACCGAGACGGTGACTGCGCTCGGCATCGTCGCGATTTTGCCGCTGCCGCTCGAAGCCGCGTTGGTGATACTACCGGTGGTCGGCGTCGCGCTTAATGGCACGTCCTCGGTGCTGTACGGGTCGGTGCCTGATTTGGTCGAGCCGGCCTGGCGGCAGCGCGCTTTCAGCATTTTTTATACGGGCACGATTGGCGCCGGCGCAGTGTCACCCGCGATCTATGGCTTACTTGGCGACGCGGTCGGCTTGCCGACGGCGCTGATTGTCATCGCTGCGGTGGTGCTGGTGACGCTCCCAATAACGCTCGTGTTGCGTCCGGTCCTGATGGCGCGGCCGTTATGATTGTCAGCGCTCTGGCGTTTTAACCTCGCCGAAGAAATCAAATTCCCCCGAAGCTATGACCGCCGAACAGGCGGCGCTGCTTCGGAAGCTTGCTTTCGACGCTTACGAACCCGATGCCTTCCGGCCGAATTTAACGCACGCGGAGGCGTGCAACCCGGCGTTTGCCTTGCTGGACCGAAATCAAGAGGAGGAACTCATGACACATTTTCGCCACGCTGCGATCGTGGTCGCGCTCATTGCCGGCGCGAGCGCGGCAAGCGCGCAAACCACTATCATCACCCGCGAGCCGGTGGAATCGCGGACCATAGTGACCACCGAACCTCTGCAACTCACACCCGTTCAGCGGCGCACGATTTACCGCACAATCGTGCGCGAGCGCGTGACGCCTGTGCGGCCGACGGTCGAATATCGCGTCGGTACTCGCGTGACGGAAAAGCGCTACGTGGTGCCGCAAGAAGTTGCAGTCGAAGTGCCGGAAATCAGGGCTTTCAAGTACATGGTGGTAAATGACCGCGTTGTGTTGATTGATCCGGCAACCAGTGAGGTCGTGGCCAAAGTGGCCGATTAACAAGTCCCACCGGCCGAGATTTGGCCCCGCGTTGTGCGCCGGGCCGCGCTTTTGAGTACCCAACGTTTACCTTGAGGGCAAGCCGGACTGATATGCGCGGGCCGCTGGGCGCTGGATTTTCGGCGTCGTAAGGGCCATATTAGTGCTCGAGGAGCCTTTGATTATGTCGATGATCAACTACCGTGCCCCGTCCGAACTGTTTCCTAGCCGGAGCCGCAAGTCGCGCCGTCCGATCGGCTACAAGCGCTTTCCAACCGCTGCGGAGGCGATCCGTTTCGCTATTGAGGAATTGCCGCCCGAGTTGCTGCTAGGCGCTTACCTCGAGGTAGAAGAGAAGCGTTTCGATGGCAACGG
>DASSLE010000436.1:0-10007 GCA_035689725.1 Pseudolabrys sp. | reverse complement strand
CAGAATAGGTTTTGTCAATGGATCCCCCTGCGATAGTCCTAACGCAGCATTCTTACAGAGACGCGATGTGTCCGCTATTGGCACTTAGCGGACAATCCGACCGCGCCCGCCTTTGTCCGCTATTGGAGTAACAGCGGACATCGCCAAGTGAGAGCGTCACTTCGCTTTTGCGGCTTTACTGCGAGTGTGCACACTTGCCTGTTAAAAGCGGAGGCGGCCCCGGTCGTAGCGTTCAGCGTTTCCGTTCGGCTGGGACCGCCCCAAGCGGAGCATCCGTTGCCCCCGCTCAGGCAACATTCATATCGAATTGGCCACCTAGCGCTTTGATATAGCGCAAGCTCAAAGACTACCCGGTCACTCGGGGCTAATCACATGGCTAAATCGAGCCTCAAACTGGTCTCGCCAGCAACAGAGAAACGGACAGTCACACCGCGGTGGAAGCCAAATACCGAGCTTCGTCCCCGCGACCATCTGACTGAGCGTGAGGTTGAGAAGCTGATCGAGGCTGCCAAGGCCAATCGCTGGGGCCAGCGCGATAGCACGATGCTTCTGATGGCCTTCCGGCACGGACTAAGAGCCAGTGAGGTTTGTGGGCTGCAGTGGAGCGACGTTGAATTCGAGTCAGCGACCTTGCACTTGCGCCGTGCCAAAGGCGGGGCAACGGCCACTCACCCATTGCTGGGCGATGAACTGAGAGCCTTGCGGGCATTGAAGCTTGAGGCCAAGTTCGCCGTTTATCTTCGTTTCTGAGCGCGGTGCGCCGTCTCAATCGCTGGCCTGGCTAAACTGATCGAGCGGGCTGGCGTTGAAGCCAAACTGCCCTTCCCTGTCCATGCTCACATGCTGCGCCACGCCTGCGGCTATGCGCTGGCAAACAAAGGCATCATACCAGGACGCTCCAGGCTTATCTCGGGCATCGCAGCATTCAATCCACAGTGCGCTACACCGAGCTGGCCCCGGGGCGGTTCGAGAACCTGTGGCGCTGAGGTAGTTGCTACCCTGCACACAACTTGTCGAGCGTCTCAAGCATCGAATTGATCTCCTGACCGTCTGGGGAATTTGGGTCTATCTCCTCAAGTCCGTCCATCAACGAGACATATTCGGGACCCAGTTTTGTCCCTAATTCATCCATTCGCTGATAGAGCTCGTCGGTTTTCTTGGCATCGTTCTTCTGATCAGCCTGTTCAATCTGGGCACCGAGTTTAGCGATCTCGCAATAGATCCGGGTCTTGGCCTTGTCGCCGCTGATTATGTTGATGACCTTTTGCGCGTCCGCCTTGGTCACAGTACTCGGTTTTTGAGCCTGTGCGCACACCGGCACGGCGGCGATCATCAAAATAGCAACAATCAACTTTGGGTTCATGAGCGCCTCTTCTGATGCTGGCTAGCGCTGATGGTGCCTCATCCAAAAAAAGCTACAAAATAAAAATCCCATAACCCTGACATTCGCCGTGGAACCCTGAGTCACGGCGGGGCATATTTCCCTGGCTTTGGTGCGAACGGCAGAGCGGCGCTGACTGGATTCAATTCATTCGAAATGCAGGCAAATCAAGCAATGTTCGGAATGATGAATGTATTGATTAGCAGGCAAGGCCGCGGGCGCAGGCTGGCCTGACGGCCCAAAGGCAGCCGCGGAGATGCGTATTATCGACGGGGCTTCTGATTGTGAACCGGGTTCCACCTCAGGGCATTCTTGCGCTAATTCCCGAAGCAATATTTTAGCCAAAACCTTAGGTGGCTCAACCAATTGTAAACCCATGTCGATGTATCTGAATGCGTCCACCCTCGCAGGCAACACTCACATGGCCGCGTCTACGAATATCGTCGCCAATACCGACGGCAAGAAAACCGAGGTCAATCAGCTGATTGAGCTGAGGGCTGAACTCAACAGGGTGAAGGCCGATCTGATGGATGAACTCGACAAGGTGAATGCCGACGCCGAAAGGTTGCGGGCGTTCAATGTTTCGCACCGCTAGGCAAGGTTACCAGCGCGCGGCCGATCAAATGGCGCCATGAGTGTTTTTGCGTGTACCTGGCTTTGGCTCGCTCAATCTACAAAACCAAATTAGGCTGCCTTTCGTTGCGGATAAAATGAACTGCGCCGCAGCTTCCGGTCAAGGCGCGAGTCCTCCCATTCGATCTGCTTCCCGCCTATATCTGCCCCATGCTGTGGCGTGTGCGTAACTCACGAGCTGGCGAGGCTGCCAAGCTGCCCTTCCCTGTGCATGTCCATATGCTTTGCCATAGCACCGGCTTTGCCTTGGCTGGCAAAGGCATATACCCGCAGACTACAGCACTATCTCGGACACGCCAGCATCACCAACACGGTTGGTTATACGGCCATGAGCCCCGAGTCATTCAAGAATATCTGGCGATGAACCCTTTCAAACCAGTACCGAAACCACCACCCGGCGAACCTCCAAAGCCGGGGCCAAGTGACCCGCCACACCCGCACCCGCGGCCAGGGATTAGCAGCAGGTTCAGGAGCTGCCGGGGTGATCGCGAAGTTTGAGCGAGCCGTCAGCCATGTGACTTGGTAAGGTACGGAAGAATGATAGCGGCGAACGCTACCAGTACCGAGAGACCAGAAATAACGAGCGCGATGGTTGCTCTTTTATTTGCGCTTTTGGATGCCCGTGCAGATACCCAAGCAGCATCTGCTGCGTCACGCGCAATTACGATTTGCTCTTCTGGCAACCCGCCGTGATCTTTTTTATTAAGCCATTCGAGCGCTTCTAGTAGTTTATCGCCACTGTAGATGCTGGCGGTAGCGTGTTTGCGCACATCATCGACGCCGGATTGTTCAAATTCTTCGCGGTATATCTGTCTAATCATGGATGACTCAAGGGCCATACACCACTAATAATCGCCATGCACAAAGTGTAGCCAACGTGACGGGTCTTGCGTGGTTTGACTGCAGCGTGCGCAAATCTGGCGCGGTTTCCTTCACGCCGCGTGCCTGACCAAAGCATAGGCGGGGATGAGGGGATCGCGGCCTACGCGGCCTACAAAGGTCTTTAATGCTTGTTCATAGAGGCGGTCAGGATCGCGCTCGCCATTCTTGGCGAGTTCAATAATCCGATTTGCGGTAATCTCACGCACGGCAGACCCGATATTACGAAGCGTTTTGCAGGCGCGGTCGAAAGCCTCTCCCATAGCCAAGGTCGCGGCGTCGTCGAATGAAGCGACTCGGATCGGAATGATAGTCATAGAGACCTCCTGTAAAGCAACGAGCGGGCGCGCGTAAGGAAAGAGGCCGCCAACAGAGGCAGCCTATTTGTGTCTAACGATTTCACTGACGGATATTTCGCAAGTCGAACATTCGAACGTTCGCTTGTCGTAACCGGGCCTATCGGTCAGCTCAATCCGAGTAAGCCACGTTTTCTTGTCGCACTTGAGACAAAGCGGACGAACGATTGAGTCTGAATAAGGTCCGGATGGCTGGTAAATTGAAATGCGCATGCGCTCCTTTAAAGGCGGGAGCGCGGTTGCGTCTCTCAGCTACCGACGCGCCAATACAGAATTGCCCAGTGATGGACTGTATATGGGTATCAGCATCCTCGAAGTCGAGTACCAACTCTAGTTGCCTACCCGATCTTCCTGTCCGATTTTCGGATACTCGGCCCTGATGACTGTGCGGCCGGATCGAACCAAGTCTCCGGCCAAATTCTCCAGAAAACGGGACTATTGTCGAGGTTGCACAGAGACTTCCGGCACAGCGGGCTAAAAACATATCGAATTCGGGACACAGAGACGCCAAGTCAAGCCAAGAAGCCCGCGAACGGCGGCCTTTCTTGAGATATCGGAGTGAAAATCACCAGAGAACGGACTGGCTGGCTGGCGCAGCAGTGCAGATGCTCCCCTGCTCTGCCTGTTTTCCCTGCTAACAGGGAATTTTACCGGGAATTTTGCGAAATCGCCCCTTCGGGAGCACCGGAGACTGTGAATAATGGCGTCATTACAGGACTTCCGATGCAATTTCCCTACTCAACGGAACAGGGAATTATTTTGGCGGAACAGGGAATCTTGGCGTGAGAACAGGGAATTTTATCGGCCGAAATCGAAACACTGCCGGATAAAATCTTCGGCACAAAGGACCTCTTGGGTAATGTCCACTATTACCCCAAAAGCGACTAAAGCGAGGGATTGCTAAAACCTCACGCCTGCCCACCGATAGGCCGACACTCACCCTCATCGTGCCGACCTGAGGAAGTGCCGTGCCGGGACAGAGACCGAGAGTGGTGATCGTCGGCGCCGGCTTCGGCGGGTTAGAAGCCGCCAAGACGCTGCGACGTACGCCTGCCGATGTCGTCGTGGTCGATCGCCAGAACCATCATTGCTTCCAGCCCCTGCTCTATCAGGTGGCGACCGCAGCGCTGTCGCCGGCCGATGTGGCCTGGCCGATCCGGCACATCCTGCGCGCGCAAGCCAACGCGACTGTGCTGATGGAAGAGGCGCACGGCGTCGATCCGTCGCGAAAGTTGCTTCACACCGACTTCGGCGACGTCGATTACAATTATCTGGTGATCGCGACCGGTGCCATGCATTCCTATTTTGGTCACGACGAATGGGCCGATTATGCGCCAGGCTTGAAGCGCATCGAGGATGCGACCCGCATCCGCCGCAGCATTCTGATTGCCTTCGAGCAGGCCGAGCTCATGACCGACGCCGCCGAGCAGCGACGTCTGCTCACTTTCGTCATCGTCGGCGGCGGCGCCACCGGGGTCGAAATGGCCGGCGCGATCGCGGAGATCGCGCGGCAGACCTTGGCCGCGGATTTCCGCCGCATCGATCCGCGCACGGCCCGTATTGCGCTGATAGAAGCAGGGCCACGCCTGCTGCCGACATTCCCGGCCGAGCAATCCGACTACGTGCGCGCGGCGCTTGAGCGCGCCGGTGTCGAGGTCAAAACCGATACGCGCGTGATCAAGTGCGATGCGCAGGGCATCGATTTCGAGGGCGGCCGGATCGATGCTGGCACGATCATTTGGGCTGCCGGCGTGGTGGCTTCTCCGGCCGCACGCTGGCTCGATGCCGAAGCCGACCACGCCGGGCGGGTGAAAGTCGGCCCCGATCTGTCGGTGCCAGGGCATCCGGACATTTTCATCATCGGCGACACCGCTGCGGTCGCCGATGCGAGCGGCCTGCCGGTCCCCGGCATCGCGCCGGCGGCAAAGCAGATGGGACATTACGTGGCCAAGCTGATCGCGGCCCGTATCGCCGGGCGCCCCGGCGATGCGCCATTCCATTACAAGCAGGTCGGCGAACTGGCGACTATCGGCCGGCGCGCGGCGGTGGTGAAATTCGGCCGCTTGCACTTGCGGGGATTCATCGGCTGGCTTTTCTGGAGCGTGGTGCACATCTATTTCCTGATCGGATTGCGCAACCGTTTCATCGTCGCCTTCACTTGGCTGTGGAGCTATCTCACCTTCCAACGCGGCGCACGGCTGATCACCGACCCCGAGCGGACGCCGAAAAAATAACTCTCCAAATCAAAGCCCGCCGAACGAACGACGGTGGTGCCGTCCTGGTGGAAAGAGAAATCCAAGGAAACCCCATCCACATTCAATGCGCGTGCCCAGACTGTGGCCGAGAAGCCGATGTTTCGCTCTGCATTCAAGCGGTCTCGATGCTTGATCCCCGCGTCCGGCTATTACGAGTGGCAAAAAGCACCGACAGCGCGCGACGGCTCTGCGCTGACAATCGCCGACCTGTGGGATGAATGGCAAGACATAGAGACTGGCGAGGCCCTAAAGTCGTGCACCATGATCGCCGCCATTTTCAACCGTTCGCGTTCACATCGGCAAACACCCACAACGTGCCGGTCGGATGAAGACGCGCTGCCGGCAGGCTGTCGTCGTTACGGCGAAGCCGTTTGAATATCGCCCGCTTCTCGTTTCCTGCGACCAGGAAAACCGCATGCCGGCTGCTCTCGAGCACCGGATAAGTCAGTGTGATACGCGCTTCCGGCTTGGCGCCAACGACTGCGCAAACCCACTTGTCTCGTTCCGCTAGCACCGGGTTGCCCGGGAACAACGAGGCTGTGTGTCCATCTGCTCCCAGCCCGAGAAGATTCACATCGAACAGCGACCGACCTGGGTCGAGGTACGCGGCGCCGTAAAAGGTTTTGAGCTCGCCTTCGTAAGCAGACGCCGCAATTTCAGGGCTAAGCCCTTCGGTCGGAATAGGATGGATGTTGATGGCGGGGATCGGCGCACGCGATAGCAGCGCTTCTCGCACCATGCGGTAGTTGCTGAGCGCGTCATTGTGCGGCACGAATCTCTCGTCCCCCCAGAACCAGTGAGTTCTCGACCACGGGAATGAATTGCGATAGGGCGGTTCAGCGAGGCGTTCATAGAGCCTTTGAGGCGTCGTGCCGCCTGACAGGCAGACGGCAAAAATCCCGCCCTTAGCTGTCGCTAACTCGAGCAGCCATGCTGCAGCCCGGTGCGACAGGGCTTCCGGATCGGCGAGGATTTCCACCTTCGCCTCGGACGCGATCATGCGAGCGTCCTTCCGACTATCCGGCGAGCGGCGTCGCGGATGGCAGCAATCGCGGCCGCATAATCCTGCGATCCAAAGATTGCAGACCCGGCGACAATGGCGTTCGCGCCCGCTTCGATCGCACGCCCGGCGGTTTCGCCATTTTCGCCGCCATCGACCTCAATAAAGGGATCGAGGCCGCGCGCTTCGCAGAGCTGTCGCAAACTGCGGATCTTGGGCAACATCTCCGGCAGAAATTTCTGGCCGCTGAAGCCGGGATTTACGGTCATGATAAGAACTACATCGCAGAGATGCAGTACGTATTCGATCAATTCAATCGGGCTCGCCGGGTTCAGCACCACGCCGGCTTTCTTGCCGAGGTCGCGGATTTGCGACAGCACACCTTGGAGATGGATTGTTGCCGACGACTCCGCCGGCACGAGCAGATGATCGGCGCCGGCCTCGGCAAATGTGGCAAGATAGCGCTCCGGCTCGACAATCATCAGGTGCACATTGAGGGGCTTCTGTGTGTGGCGTCGCACCGCTTCAACAATCACCGGCCCGAACGTGATATTCGGCACAAAGCGACCATCCATGACGTCGATATGGATCCAGTCGGCGCCGGCTGCATCGACGGCGTGAACCTCGTCGGCGAGATGCCCGAAATCCGCCGACAAGATCGACGGAGCTACGACAATCGGCCTTTGCAAATTTTCCCGCGCCCGGGCCGTCATTGTCGCTCGTCTTTCAACACGTCCGAAGCTGCCGCTCCCGAGGTTGATTTACGACCGCAAGCCCTGCCTTGCCGCTCCTCCAACTGACGCACGATCTCCGCGACGATCTCGGTTGGTCTGCCGCCGACGTCGACGGTGAGCGGATGCTCGTCTGGCGTCGGCTCCTGCAGCGTCGCAAACTGGCTGTCGAGTAGGGCCACTGGCATGAAGTGCTCATGCCGCGCAGCCATGCGCCTGTGGATGAGGTCGTGCGATCCTTTGAGGTAGACCAGCGTCACATCTGAGCGGTCACCGATGATAATGTCGCGGTAAGCCCGCTTCAGGCCCGAGCAGGTGAGCACGCCGGATTCGCCGCGCGCTCGCCAGCGGTCGATTTCATCGCCGATCTTACGCAGCCAGGGCAACCGCTCGGCATCCGTCAGCGGCGTTCCACTGTGCATTTTCTCCACATTCGCGGCCGGGTGCAGATAATCGCCCTCCTGGAATTGGCAGCCGAGTGCGGCAGAGAGCAAGACCGAGACCGTGGTTTTGCCCGATCCGGAAACGCCCATGACGACGGCGATCACCGGCTTGACTATGGTGGTCGAGAGAACTGGAGACCACATGCACTGTGGCTGGCGATCAGGCCTCATCATGCGCTCCTTGGTGCGATTGAGTCATACGGCGGCCGAACAAAGAACAAACTTTTCCACCGCATTGGCGAAGCCTTCCTCTTCGTTGCTGTCGGTCACTGCGCTCGCCTGTGCTTTTACCTCGTCGCTCGAATTACCCATGGCGATGGAAAAGCCGCTTTTGCAAAACATAAGTACATCATTCGGCATGTCCCCAAACGTGACGATCTGCTCGTACGGAATGTTCAGAAGCCTGGACAGGGTGGCCACGACTGCCCCCTTATTAGCCTGCGGGTGGGTCACGTCGAGGTAGTAGGGCTGCGAGCGCGCAGCACTCGCCTTTTCACCCAGAGTTTTCTGCGCCAGCTTTTCGCAGGCGGTGACCAAGTCTAGATCGTCGGAGATGCCAACGATCTTTACCGCGTGCGCGAGGTGAGCGTCGGTAAACGCTGCCACGACCTTGGCGTCGAATTTCACCGTCCATGCCTCGCGGGCCACATGCGGCGCGTCCAGCTTACGGATCAACCATTCGTCGGCCGTGTAGACCCAAGCGTCCAGCCCCTGATTAAGGATGAGCTCTACGGTTTTCTTGGCTGTCGCCGGATCGAGCGTTCGGCTCTCGATCTCCGAGAGGTCGGGATGAACAAATACGCCGCCGTTAAAGCCTGCGATCGGCGTCCGCAAGCAGAGCGGCTCGATCAGCATCGCCATGCCACGGGGCGGCCTACCGCTGGTAATCGCAAAGGCGATGCCGGCTGCTGCGAGCGCCTTCACGGCATCCGCCGCACGCGAGGTCAAAACTTTGTCCTTAGTGAGAAGCGTGCCATCGACATCGGCGAGCACAAGCGAAATTTTTGATGCGGGGAGATCGGGCTTTATCATGCGCGGCCTGCTGCGCTAGCGATCACAACCTGCGCGTTCGAACGATCGCCGCCGAGGATGAACCGGTCGACCGCGTTGGCGAAGCCATCGTCGCGATTACTGTCGGTCACGAAATCCGCGGCCTGCCGCACTTCCGGACTGGCATTGCCCATGGCAATGCTAAGACCACTACGCTCGAACATCGCGACGTCATTGCCGCCGTCGCCAATGACGGCGATCTCCGCCAGCGGAACCACCAACAGCCTCGCAATCTCCGACAACGCGATGCCCTTGTTCGCGAGCGGGTGGGTGACATCGAGATAGTAAGATTGCGAGCGCGCCACCGTCGCCTGATCGGTAAGCGCGGCGCGCACTTCGCCCTCACATTTTGCAAGACGCTCGAAATCCGCGCTGACGCCAACGATCTTATTGGCGGCATCGAGGCTTTTTCCGAAATTGTCGACCAATGTCGGTTGGAACCCAACAGTGTGCTCCTCGAACCGGACATATGGCTCGTCGCAATCGCGCACCAACCAATTCTGCCCACTGAAAACCCAGACCTGCACATCGTGCGTGTCGAGCAGACTGACGGCGCACCGAGCGACCTCAGGCGACAGAAGATGCTCGGTAATGACCGTTAGATCGCGCGTCGCTATCACTCCGCCATTAAAGCCACACACCGGCGTCGTGATTCCCAAAGGCCGGAGCAGCATGCCCAAGCCGCGAGGTGGTCGACTGCTGATGATCGCAAAATTGATACCGCATGCGCGGAGCTTTGCGACCGCCGCCTGCGCACGCACGGTCAAAATCTTGTCGTCGGTGACTAAGGTACCGTCGACATCCGAGACAAGTGTCGAGATTTTCGGGCAAGAAACAGTGGACGGTGTCATCGCGATTTCACGGCGCCGACACCATTGACGGGGCGCCAGTGTCGGCCGTCACGTGCCAAAAGCGCGTCCGCTTCGGTCGGTCCTGAGCTTCCCGCCGGATAGATCGGCAGATCTGCCGCACCCTTCTTGGCCCAAGCGTCGAGCACCGGCTGCACGATGCGCCAAGTCTGCTCCACCATATCGGCGCGCATGAATAAAGTCGGGTCGCCGATCATGACATCATAGAGAAGCGTCTCGTATCCAACATTAGGTTCCTTCGGAAACCAATCATCGTAGTGGAAGTCCATCTTGACGGCGGCGAGATCCACCACTGGCCCGGGACGCTTGACCTCGAACTGAAGGGATATCCCCTCATCCGGCGCAATGCGTAGCACCAGCCAATTGGGCCGCAGAGTGTCGACAGGAGTGCCCTGGAACGCCGCATAGGG